>JAZGAY010000172.1:0-2716 GCA_036475985.1 Candidatus Brocadiales bacterium | reverse complement strand
GTAATATCAAAACACACCACATTGGAGGGTGTGTTGACGGACGTTGTCGAACTGAACCCATTGGACACGGAACTAAATATTAAGACCAAACTTATGGCCTTTCCAGTCTCAGATGAGCGTGAAATAGTCGTAAAGTGCCTGAAGGAGAAAAAACCACAGGTAGTAAAAGAGGCGTATAATGACCCCGGTGTAACCGAGGAGTTCCGGAGTGCCATTGATGCAAGGGGGTTCGTATGCGTGCCTCTTATAGTAAAGGGCAGGGCGATGGGCGTTATTGTGGCCGACAACGTATATAGCGGTGAGCCGATAACGGAAGAACACGTGCATATCCTGAGTATGTTTGCGAGGTCGGCAGCTCTGGCCATAGAGAATGCTGAGACGTATAAAGAACTGGAGGACAAGATGCGCCAGCTGACCGAAACTCAAGACAGGCTCCTGCGCGCCGAAAGGCTGGCGGCCATTGGCGAGATGGCATCATACGTGGCGCATGAGATTCGCAACCCTCTCGTCACTATAGGTGGTTTTGCGCGCTCCATTGAACGCTTACGCAAAGATGATGAGAGTATAAACGCAAGCTCCAGGATAATCGTACAGGAGGTGGCAAGACTCGAAAAAATACTCGACAACATAAGAGACTTCAGTAAACCGGCAGAACCCCGTAAGACCAGGGTGCACTTAAACAAATTAATGGAAGACACGCTGGAACTAACAATGGGCTATCTGAGGGAGATGGGTATAGCCGTGCAGAAAGACCTTGAACAGGACCTCCCGGAGGTCTTTGTTGACCCCGCCCAGATGAAACAGGTATTTTTAAACCTGATGAAAAACGCCGCGGAGTCTATGTCGGAAGGCGGTATACTGACCATAAAGACCTATATGGAAGAGGAGTCTATTAAAATAGATTTTTGTGACACGGGAACGGGCGTACCGTCTGAGATAAAGGAAAAGCTCTTTAAGCCGTTTTTCACCACAAAAGCGGGTGGGAGCGGTGTAGGCCTTGTGATAAGTCAAAAGATTATAGACGACCACGAAGGCAGGCTCAACGTAACGAGCGCCGAAGGACAGGGAAGTGTATTCTCAATATTACTCCCCGGGTTGGATACGGGGAAAGCTACAAAAAAAGGGGGTGAAGAATGACGACAATACTGGTGGTAGAAGACGACAAGAACCAGAGCCTTCTTTACAGACAGGAACTCACCGGAGAGGGCTACAAAGTGGAGGTTGCCAGGGATGGCAACGAGGCTGTGGCCATGGCAAAGCTCAATCCGCCGGATTTGATAGTAATGGACATAAATATGGCGGGAATGGACGGTATCGAGGCGATGGGAAAGATATTGGGAGAAAACAATAAGATACCCGTTGTCATCAATACGGCCTACTCGAGCTATAAAGACAATTTTATGGCATGGTCTGCCGATGCCTACGTTGTAAAGTCATCAGACCTTGCGGAACTCAAAAAAACGATAAAAGAGATCTTGGAGGAAAAGAAGGTATCATAAGAAAAGACATGTCAATACCGGTTGCCGATATGTTGAAGAAGGTACTTGTGGTAATCCTTGCCGGTGGGGAGGGGCAGAGGCTCTATCCATTGACGAAGGACAGGGCAAAGCCAGCGGTACCGTTCGGCGGCGCATACAGAATAATAGACTTTACGTTAAGCAACTGCCTTAACTCTGGAATCCGCAAGATCGCGCTAATTACTCAATACAAGTCTCTCTCATTAGACAGACACGTCCGGCTGGGGTGGTGGAACCTCTTTAGCAGCGAAATGGGCGACTACCTCGAAATCATTCCCCCCCAGATGAGGATTTCACACGAGTGGTACGGTGGTACGGCAGATGCCGTTTACCAGAACATATATACGCTGGAAAGGGAGAGGCCTGAAAATGTCCTGATACTTGGCGGGGACCACGTGTACAAGATGGATTACCGCAAGCTGTTGGACTTCCATGTGACTAGAAATGCGGATATGACCGTGTCGTGCATAGAGGTGCCAGTTGAGGAAGCACGCCGCTACGGCATTATGGAAATAGATGAAGAAAGCAGAATAACGGGCTTTCAGGAAAAACCTTCATGTCCCAGTCCCATACCTTCCCATCCCGATAGGGTGATGGCCTCGATGGGTGTCTACCTGTTTGACACAGAGGTTCTTGTCAAAAGGGTGATAGAGGACGCCAAGTCATCCGATTCTACCCATGATTTCGGCAAAGACGTTATTCCGGCTATGCTGGGTAGGGACAGAATCTATGCATATAAGTTTGAAGACGAGAATAAAAGCCGTGTAAGATACTGGCGGGATATCGGTACTCTTGATGCCTACTGGGAGGCTAACATGGACCTGGTAAGCATCAACCCCATCTTCAATCTCTATGATACTGAGTGGCCGGTGCGCACCTATCGGGAACAGTTCCCGCCGGCAAAGACCGTCTATGCCGGCGAGGACGGGCGGATGGGTGAGGTTATCAACAGTCTTCTATCCGCAGGGTGTATAATAAGTGGTGCAAGGGTAGAGAATTCCATACTCTCTCCGGACGTCAGGATAGAGGTGAATTCGAAGATATCAGAATCTATAATCATGGAGGGTGTGAGGATAGGGAGGAACGTCAAGATCCACAAGGCCATAATTGACAAGGGAGTGCACATACCGGACGGAGCGGTTATAGGTCATGACCACGAAAGCGATAGAAGACGTTTCACCGTTACGGACAGCGGAGTA
>JAZGAY010000171.1:0-4928 GCA_036475985.1 Candidatus Brocadiales bacterium | reverse complement strand
ACCTGTACGGGTGGAAATATGCCGTAATCGTAGTAGCCCTTCACCTTTGCCAGGGCATCGACTATCTGGCGGTTGCCCACGCAGAAGCCAAGCCTCCACCCGGGCATGTTGAAGCTCTTCGAGAACGTGTTAAACTCTATGCCTACGTCCTTCGCCCCCTTGACCTGGAGGAAGCTGGGTGGCTTGTAGCCGTCAAACCCGAGGCAGCAGTAGGCGAAGTCATGTATCACGATAATATTGTATTTTTTTGCCAGGTCCACGATCTCTTCAAAGAAGCCTAGCTCTACCGTCTGGCCGGTAGGGTTATGGGGAAAGTTCAATATCAACACCTTTGGCCTGGGGTGGACGGTCTCTACGGCGTGCGTAATGTCAGCCAGGAGCTCTTCTTCGTCTTTAAGTGGAATGGTGGTCACTTCAGAACCGGCCAGCTCCGGCCCGTGCAGGTGTACCGGGAATGCAGGACTGGGTACCAGGGTCATGTCTCCCTCATCAAGCAGCGCCAGGCACAGATGTGATATACCTTCCTTTGAACCGATAGTGCAAACGACTTCATTACGCGGGTCCAGCTCCACACCCCATTCCCTCTGGTAGAAAATCCCGATCTCGCGCCTCAGGTGCGGTATGCCGGTGGCAGAGACACTGTAGCGGTGGTTCTTGGGGTCTTGAACCGCCTCGCAAAGCTTCTCTACAATTGGGGGAGGAGTGGGGTCGTTCGGATTGCCCATCCCAAGGTCTATGACGTCTATTCCCTGGTTCCGCTTCTCGTATTTTAGCTGGTTGAGCTTACCGAACAGATAGGACGGCAGGCGTCTGACGCGGCCGGCTACCTTGATGGTAAATTCTTGCGGAACTGTCTCTAGCTTCGTGTCTCTCATACCTTGGGTGGGGTTTTCAATATGTGATGAGATATTTCTTTACTTCCGCACGTTCCATAATGCTGGTCAACCACGGGGCGAGTCTCTTTTGCACCTTTTGGCGTTTTACAACTTCCTCTAATTCCGGTTTTACGTCCTCAAAATCCTTTGAGCTCTGATCTCTTAAATCGATTATTTTTAATATGTGGTAGCCGTCGTCGGACCTTATTATGTCGCTTATCTGTCCGACCTCATGATATGTAACCTTGGGCCCGAAGAAGCCCTCTTTGGGACTGAAGGGCCTCATCCTACCCCCGGCAGCGGCCGATAAGCGGTCTTTGGAGACGTTCCGGGCCAGGGTCTCAAAGTCGGCCCCGGACTGTAGCTTTTCCAGTACCTCGTCGGCCTCTTTTCTTGTGTTTAACACGATCTGGACCGCCTCTATCTTTTCACCGTATTCCTCTTCGTAGGCCCTTTCAAGGTCCTCGTCTGTGACGGTAACGGTGGTTGCTACTATCTTTTCCGCCAGTACCTCTACCTCCATACCATTTCTCAGGCGTTCGGTCATGGTTTCCTTTACTTCGTCCAGATCCATACCCATATTCTTTAAGTCTTCATTGAGCTGGTCTTCGTCCTCGTATCCTCTTGCCTTGATGAGTTTCTGTATCTCTCTATCAAGGAGCCTGTCCAGCCTCTTGCTTACCTCTTCCGGGGTTACACTTATGCCTAAATTGTCGGCCTGTTGGTAGATAATGGTCCTGCGTACCAGTACGTCGAGGCCCTGGGCGCCAAAACTCTCTATAAGCAGGTCTGCCAGTTGCCCGCGTGTCAGGTTCTCATCGTTGACCACCGCGACTATCTCGCTTTGAGGCCCGATAAGGGCCTCCTCTTCGGCCTTTTCTTGGGCAAAGAGGTCTGCAGCAGCCGAAAGCGAACACGTCAACACCAGGGTCATTAGAAAGAGAAAACGGGCTTTGCTACAAAATAACGGGGATATAGTCAACATTTCTGAGGCTGGACCCCTTCAGCGTAAATATAAGCCTAAAAAACACATAAACTTGGAGCGGCAAATTATATCAGGGCCGTTATCTACTGTCAACAGCTTTTTGGCTTAATCCCGGGACACAAAACCCCCTTGTGGGCCTCGATTGATGACACCTTGGCGCCTTGATGTAGAGAAACCTCAACGGAAGTCAGACTATAGACTTATCTTCATCCAAAGACCCGGGATTTTGGCTGGATTTTGTGTGTTTTTTCTGTAATACTCAGGATTCGTAAAGGTTGTGTAGATACAGGGGGACATGCTAGACCTATGGGGAAGGAAAGTACCATTATTAAGGATGAAGACGTACAGGTTCGGGGCAGGGCCGCCAGGATACTGATTGTCGACGACGAGCCTATCAACCTCAAGGTATTTGGCACAATCCTGAAGGGTAAGGGCTATGATTTTGAGACCGCTTCAAACGGCACAGAGGCGCTGGATGCAGTAAAGGAGTACAGGCCCGACCTTATTCTCCTCGACATAGTGATGCCGGACATGAACGGTTATGAGGTCTGCCAGGCACTTAAGAAATCAGAAGATACGAGCCACATACCGGTGGTGATGGTAACGTCCCTCCTTGACAGGGAGTCGAGGCACAGGGGACTTGACTCCGGTGCGATAGACTTCCTCTGCAAGCCGGTAGACCCGCTGGAACTATTACTCAGGATCAGGAACCTCCTCAAGGTCGGGGAGTTCCACCTGTTTCTTCAGACGTACAACAGGGAGCTTGAAGCGGCGGTTAAGAAGAAGACGGTAGAGGTGGAAGAGGCGGTTATAGATACGATTCACAGGCTTGCCGTGGCGGCGGAGTACAGGGACGAGGCTACGGCGCTTCATCTAAGGAGGATGAGCCGGTACACGAGGCTGATAGCAAAAAACTTCGGGCTTTCCGACAAGGATATAGGAATCATGTTTTATGCAAGCCCCATGCACGACATAGGCAAGGTAGGCATCCCGGACAGCATCATGCTCAAACCTTCCAGACTGACGCCCGAGGAGTTTGAGATAATAAAGACCCACACGACAATAGGGGGCAATATTCTAGGTGGCTCGGATTCAGAGCTCATAAAGTCGGGAGAGAAGTTTGCCCTGTATCACCACGAGAGGTGGGACGGAACGGGCTACCCGCACGGACTAAAGAGGGAAAAGATCCCTGTCGAGGGACGAATCCTGAACATAGCCGACCAGTATGACGCCATGCGCAGCAGGCGGCCCTACAAGTCCGCCTTCGACCATAAAAAGGTCTTCAAGATAATCACCGAAGGAGACGGCAGGACAAACCCGAAACATTTTGACCCACGGGTGCTTGAGATATTTAAGGACTGCCAGGAGCAGTTCATCGAGATATACGAGGAATATAAAGAATAATAGGGTTTACCATGGGGCGCAACCCGTTAATACTGGTCTGTGGTAAATTATATATAGAGCCCCTATAGCTCAGTTGAATAGAGCGTCGGTTTCCGGAAGTGAATAAAGGCAATATGCCAAGTCGAGGCGTGACAATCTAATACATTGTCATGGCTAACAACAGCACGAAACAAATATATCGAGGTTCAGAATGGAGGAAGTGGGATTTACATGTCCATACCGATCTTGATAGTAATTGGAGATGGCCATCTGGGTATGCGCCCGGTAAATAGAAGGAGCGGATCGTGTCGGTATTAGAGTGGCGCGATAAATACAAGTGTAGTTTTGTAAACCTTCAGTAAAATAAAAGCCCATAATAAAGTGAAAGAAAAATTATTATATGAGCGAAGAAACAATTACTCAAATTGAAAGCTTAAAAGAATGGCTATCCAGCAAGCCATACTGGGAGCGGTACGTCTGGAAGCTCAATCTCGAAAAGGACTCATTGACTGATGAGGATATTGATCAGTGCTACCAATATCTTTTAGAGTGTCTTGATTTGATCGAGCCTTTGCCGGGTAAGAAGCCAGACATCTCGTTCAAGAATGAGATCCTTGTCGCACCGGAGGAAACAGGTGATACAGCAAAAATAAAAATATTAAAGGTCAAAAACTTCAAGAATGTCAACGCCATTTCGGTAGATTGTTCGGTAACATTCGGACCCAACCTGGCCCTGGTTTACGGCGGCACTGCTAGCGGTAAGAGTGGCGTAGGTCGGCTTTTGTGCAATGCATGTTTCTCGCGTGGAGAACGCGAAATACTTCCCAATGTTAGAGAGGCTTCAATCCCAGGCCTTGAAGCGAAAGCAACTTTTGTTATAGACTACGGCGCTGGTAACGTTGCAGAGGTCAATTACACTCTCGGTGACAATAACGATGATCTTAAACGTTTTTCCGTTTTTGATTCGAAAAGCGTTTTGATTCACCTCGACCAGTCAAATAATGTTAGCTTCACTCCGGCTCAAATCAAGATTTTTGATAAGGTCGCCGATGCGATCTCAAGACTTGAGGAAAGGCTCACTAATGAAAAGAATGCAAAGAAAAAAGACGATCCTTTTCAGACGATATTTCTCGATGATGCAACTTCCACTACTGCTATTTTCTGCAAAGGGATAAGCGGCACTACTAAAGAGGTCGATTTCCTCAAGCACGCAAACTTTGATGCTATGGCCGACGGAGAAAAAGTAGTGGAACTGCAGGAAAAGATCGACGAAAAGAAACAATTAGATATTCCAAAAAAGAAATCCCAACTTACTACTGACCGCCAAAATCTCGAAGCACTCAAGGCCCCACTGCAAAGTGTACTCAACCGATTTACTGATGCGAAAGTGAAGGAAGCTAATCAGCTCATCATAGATGTTCTGGAACAGAAAAAGATCGTTGAGGAACTAAGTGTGCAGAGTTTCGATGACGGTATTTTGAACACAATCGGAAGCGTAGAATGGAAAGCGTTGATCAGTGCAGCCAAGACCCTTTACGAAAGCGAGAAGGCGGCAAGTGAGGGTGAGGAGCCGGCGTGTTGCATGTTGTGCCACCAAAAACTTACAGAAGATGCAAGGACTCTCTTTCAAAAGTATTGGCAGTTCCTTCAGAGCCAGGCAGAGAGTGAGCTTTTCGAGTTGACTT
>JAZGAY010000170.1:0-2494 GCA_036475985.1 Candidatus Brocadiales bacterium | reverse complement strand
TTGATGCCACTACGGCCGCACTCTCCAAGAAGGCCCTGGAAGAGAGCGACGTATACACCGTGGCATGGGTGCGCTATGGCTACGCGCTGCCGTTCCTCCTGTGCATGTTCATGTTCGTTGAGGTGCCGGCCCTGGACACAACTTTTTACCTCGTGACTCTGGTGCTGATGCCCCTTGAGATCCTGGCCCTCATTCTATATATAAGGGCCATTAAACACTCGCCACTGTCGCTTACCATACCGTACCTTGCCCTTACCCCTGTGTTCCTCATAGGAACCAGCTACGTCATGCTGGGGGAGCGGCCGGATAAATCGGGCATTGCGGGGATATTACTGGTCGCACTGGGGGCATACCTGCTTAACGTGCGCGCCACAAAAGAGGGGCTTCTCGGCCCGTTCCGCGCAATCCTGCGCGAGGAAGGCTCTATGCTGATGATTGCAGTCGCCTTTTTGTACAGTATAACCTCTAACCTGGGGAAGATAGCAATCCTCCATTCAAGTCCCGTCTTCTTTGCCATCCTTTACCCCACCCTTCTGGCACTTGCCTTATTCCCGCTGTTCATGCTGAAGACGGACAACGGTCTCAAGAATACGTTTTCGCGTCCGTTATTTTTTGCCTCAATCGGCCTGTCGAACGTACTGATGTTCGTCGCCCACAATCTGGCCATCCAACTGATAGAGGTGCCCTATATGCTGTCGGTCAAACGGACCAGCCTTATCTTCGGAGTGCTGTATGGATGGCTGTTGTTCCGCGAGACCAATCTGGGAGAGAGGTTGCTGGGAAGTATTGTTATGTTGGCCGGAGTTGCACTTATTGCCCTCTTATAGGGCCGGGCAGCAAAACACACACAAAAATACTCGTACACAATTTGATGACTCTGGGAAGATTAAGGGCGGGGCACTTAAAGGATGTACCGGCAAAAAAGAGAAACCAAGGGCGTATTCTAGTCCTATTACCCTATATACAATACTCCGTTACTCAAACTACTGTCTGAGTGGGCACACCTACACCCGTACCCACGTGCCCCCCTCCGCCGAGGGCTGTTAGAGGTTTAAGCAATATTATACACCCTTGGTTCCATCTTCATGATACTCGAAACAAGTATACCACACTTTCAATAATGTGCAAACCTCTCCGCTACATATCCGCCATATCCCGGGCGACGCGTTCACAACCCCTTGAGTACCAGCACCTTAACGAAAAAACCCGACGTCACCAGACACTAAAACACCCCAGATTGAGGCAATTAGCGTAAGAAACATTGACAGGGCCAGTCTTTTCTGTAATTTTGCTTGTTTGGAAATCACGAATCCAATAGAATATGCTGGTGCTTTATGCCACTCTGCTCCGACAGACCACTAAGCGCACCGGCAATTCGTAGGTTGTTCGAGGGGTATAATCACAAGACCCTATAGTTGAAGACGTTAGGAGAAACAAGACGAAAGGGCCTTTTAGGCTCAAATATATACAATAATTAAAACGATTTTGGCTTACCCTAAAGCTACTTTTAGAGTTTAGGAAATCCCAGAGACTTTAAGGGCTCTAGGGTTTTTTGCCTTATTTAACGAAGGGAAGGGACGGAGAAAAACATTTTGGATATAAAAGTCTATGGGAACGACGTCAAAAAAGCGCTTATTGCCTTGAAGCGTCAGCTCCGCAAGGAAGGACTCTTCAAGGAAATCAAGATGAGAAGCTTTTATGAAAAACCTTCCGAAAAGAGGAAACGGAAACAAAGAGAGGCAGGCAAGAACAGGAGGAAGGCCCTGAGACCCAGGAGCAGTAACGCATAAAAGGTTCTTTTGTAATACCCTCAAACGCACAACATAAGTTGCCCGCCCTTTTATCGCAAAGGACACAACCATGGCCCAGGCAAAGGCAGGCGATACGGTAAGGGTTCACTACAGTGGCTCATTGGAAGATGGAGAAGTATTCGATTCCTCACTAGAAAGGAAACCCCTTGAATTCTCCCTTGGGCATGGAATGGTCGTCCCGGGCTTTGAAAACGCCGTCATTGGAATGGATATAGGGGAGACAAAGACCGTCTCAATCCCCCCGGAAGGCGCCTATGGACCGCATTTTCAAGAACGCACCCTGGTTGTCGAACAGTCACAGGTACCACCGAATATTGACCCGCAGATAGGGATGAAACTTCAGCTTCCATCACCGGAAGGGGGAATGTCCGGCGCTGTCATCACAAACGTTACCGAAGACACCGTTACACTCGATATGAACCACCCCCTCGCCGGAAAGACACTCACTTTTGAGATTAAGCTTGTAGAGATAGTTTAAAGGACCGTAACAATTTATGGTCTGCCCCTGGTGGTTCCGGTGCGGGTGAGTTATCGGCCCGTTAACCCAGGAGGGCCTTGGCCAATACGAGGTCGTCGGGGGTGGTTATCTTTATATTGGAGTGGCTGCCGGGGACTATCTCAACCGGGTGGCCGAGTCTTTCTACGGCCTGGGCGTCGTCGGTGACCTCGGCGTCTTCCTCGAT
>JAZGAY010000017.1:0-4638 GCA_036475985.1 Candidatus Brocadiales bacterium | reverse complement strand
GGCCTCTTTAAGATTCTGTGGCTGATTGGCCTCGGATTCTTGGACCGTATAGGCAGGGTAGAAGAGAGTAATCAATATGACAGACAGGATAGCGAAGAAAATTGACGAGGTACTTCTCATAAACACTTCCTCCCTTTACATCATTCGGTAACGCGCCGTATTATGGGTATGCTAGTATGGATTAGTCTCCTTCTAGATATAGGAGGTGAAATTTGGCGCCCTCTCTGCCCATTATCTTGCTCGAGAAGTCAAAGAGGTTGTCTCTCAGGCTCCTCTGGTCTTTTATCCCCGTTTCCGGTATTCCCTTTTCTTTAATGCTTACCATAGTCTTAATCTAACGTGGGTCGCTTTAACTTCAAAAGAAACAGATTCGTGCCCAAAAAGCAACAGCATTTCCTGCCGCCACAAGCGCTTTCATCGTGACCGTAACCCATGCGGTGGACATTTGTTCCCTTGACAATACAGGCCGTTTAGGTTTAATTAGGGCTTATGGATCTCTGGAAAAAGCAGCAATAGGGGGATTAGAAGACCGTGGCATACATGGCGAAAGTACGTTATGGTTTGATGAGGTTTGTGAAGGATTTCTACCTGGATTTACCGGGTTTAAGGGTTGGCGATAAAGTAGTTATAGACACCGACAGGGGGCAGGAAATCGGGGAATTGGTGACGCGCCCCGATGATGCTCACGGATGTGACTGCAGTTCATGTCCTAAACTGGTGCGTAGGGTCACGGATGAGGACGAAAGGCATCTTGAAGGGATAGAGAACGAACGGATACCGCAGGAGTACCAGTTCTGCGTTGACAGGATACGTGAGCGCAATATGCCCATGAAGCTTACTTCCGTGGAGCATCTCTATGACGAGAAGAAGATCATCTTTTACTTTGTGTCCAAGGGGAGGGTCGATTTCAGAGAGCTGGTAAAGGACCTGGCGAGAGAGTACAAGAGCCGGATCGAGATGAGGCAGATAGGAGTCAGGGACGAGGCCAGGCTTTTGGCGTCTTATCAGCGTTGTGGCAGAGAACTTTGCTGCAGGACATGGCTCAAAGACCTCGAACCCGTCACGATGAAGATGGCAAAGAGCCAGAAGGCAACGCTGGACCCCTCAAAGATCTCGGGCAGATGCGGCAGGCTCATGTGCTGCCTGCGTTACGAAAACGACGTTTACGAAGAGCTAAAACCCGGTCTGCCGAAAAAGGGAAGCCAGGTTACGACGCCCCACGGCAAGGGAAGGGTCATAGACCTTGAAATACTAAGGCAGAGGGTGACCATCAGGACAAACGATGAACGTGTCCTGTCGGTCGACGCGAAGGACATCATAAAATCGAACGGAGGGGACGAATAGGCAGTTGAGTAAAGGAAGTTTTTACCTTACTACTCCTATTTATTACGTAAACGACGTACCCCACATAGGACACTCATACACGACAATTGCCGCCGACGCCCTGGCGCGGTATGAGCGGTTGAAGGGAAGAGACGTGTTCTTCCTTACGGGTACGGATGAACATGGACAAAAGATTTACAGGGCCGCCCTGGACGGTGATGAGACTCCCAAGGCGCTTGTGGACAAGGTGGTGGAGAAGTACAAGGAGCTATGGAAAAACCTCTTCATCTCGAACGACGATTTTATCAGGACCACTGAGCCGAGGCACACCGGCCGGGTGCAGAAGATATTTAAGGAGTTGTATGACAAGGGGGACATCTATCTCGGGGAGTACGAGGGCTGGTACTGCGTCCCGTGCGAGAGTTTCTGGACGACGGGACAGCTGGACGATAGTAACTGCCCGGAGTGCAGACGCAGCGTAGAGAGATTGAAGGAGGCGAACTATTTCTTCAGACTTTCCAAATACAGGGACAGGATTTTAGAACATATCGATGCGAACCCTGATTTTATACAACCTGAGTCGAGGAGGAACGAGCTGCGGAACCGCCTGTTGGCCGGAGTCGATGACGTTAGCGTAAGCCGCCAGGCGTTGCCCTGGGGCATCTCCGTACCGATGGACGCTGAGCATACGATTTACGTGTGGATTGATGCACTGCTAAATTATATAACCGCTCTGGGTTACGATGATGAAGCGGAGAGGTTCAACAGGTACTGGCCGGCCGACGTCCACCTGATAGGCAAGGAGATACTCTGGTTTCATGGCGCCATCTGGCCTGCGGTACTTATGGCCCTTGACGTGCCGCTCCCGAAAAAGATTTTTGCACACGGTTGGTGGACCATTGAGGGGCAAAAGATCTCAAAATCGCTGGGTAACGTAATCGACCCTCTAAAGATTACGGAGCAGTACGGGGTGGACGCCTACAGGTATTTTGTTCTGCGCGAGGTGCCGTTTGGTCTGGACGGTAATTTTTCGTATGCGATGCTTGTCAATCGCATAAACAGCGACCTTGGGAACGACCTTGGCAACCTCCTGATGAGGTGCCTTACTATGATGGAGAAGTATTTCGACGGAAAGGTCCCCTCGCCCGATGGTGCGGGTGAAGAGGGCAAGGACCTTATCGAAAGTGCCGCCCGTCTCGAGTCAAAGGTAGATAAGGAAATGGAGGCATTACAGTTTAGTCTTGCATTGGAGACCGTATGGGAGTTTATAAACCAGACCAATAAATACGTGGAGGATTCGAAGCCTTGGGTTCTGGCAAAGAACGACAGGTCGGCGTTATCTGTAACGCTGTACAATATCGGGGAGGCCTTGAGGCTTATATCCATATATATCTCTCCATTTATGCCCCAGACCTCTGAGGAGATGTTCTCGCAACTGGGCATACCCGGGGAAGACCACCTCCAGAGGTCTGTTAGGAGTTGGGGTACGCTTAAACCCTCTACCAGGGTGAAGAAAGGCAGAGCCCTCTTCCCCAGGATAGAGGCCTCTGCACAACTGGTATGAATAAGGGGGGACGGTAACTTGGGAAAGAAGTCAACAATCAAGACCTGGTGGGAAAAGCTTAACGACCTTACCAAAAAAGACCCACGCTATTCCCTCCAGGCCTATCAGTTTGTATTTGAGGCCCTGGACTATACCGTCCACAGGCACGAGAAGGACCTGGCCAGCCCGTCAGAACTGGAACGGCATGTCACGGGACAGCAGCTCCTGGAGGGAATAAACGGATATGCCCTCGAGCAGTTCGGTTACATGGCCATGACGGTCTTTGAGGGATGGGGCACGGTGCGCGGAGAGGATTTCGGAGAAATAGTCTTCAACCTCGTTGAAAGCGGTTTAATGGGCAAGATGGAGTCTGACACCAAGGACGATTTTAAAGTGGGTTACGACTTCAAAAAGACGCTGGAAGAACAGTTTAAATTTGGCGGCAAGTTTGACGTAAGCCTGCGGTTGGATGAATTCCTCAAAGTACGATACTAGTAGACTTATAGAGGATCGGCGGTTCCTCTTGCTTCATACGTTTGACTTCCCGTACACGGTTAGGCTATAATCTTTCCGGCTGCCCCCTGAGACATTCTTGTAGAATTTCAGATTATCATGAAATCTTCCAGCAACAGTCACCCTAAGACAGAAAAAGGAAACCGCTCTCTCGGTCCCTTGGAGGACGGTCAGACCGCAATTATAATAGGAGGCGGCCCTGCCGGCTCGAGTTGCGCCATTACGCTAAAGATGATGGGCAAGAAGCTGGGCAGGGACATAAACGTCATTATATATGAGGGAAAGAAGTTTGATGCAGACTGTATTAAAAGGGTCGGGGTGTTGGCCCCACCCCTCACACAGACCCTGGAAGAGCTCATGGGCATACCCTTTCCCTGTGAGTCCGTCGAGAGGAAGGTAATTGGGTATTATCTCCACTCCGGTGATGCCAAGATCAAGCTTAACATGCGAGGAAAACCCTCCTTCGTGGGACACAATGTGGCGATAGACCGCTACCTGTTGGGCAAGGCCAAGGAGCTGGGTGTAAGGGTTATCCCGGGTAGGATAAAGGACATAAGACTCCATCCAGACTGCGTCGCAGTAGAGAGTGACCTGAAGGGGGCAAGGGGTGCGACAAAGGGAGATGTTCTGGTGGGCGCCTTTGGGCTGGATGCAGAAACGGCAAACCTTATGGAACAGGCCACGTCTTATAAGACGCCCAAGTTGCTGTTCTCTGTTGTCACCAAGATTCCCGCAGACCGCGAATATTTGGAGAAGCATGAGGGGTATTTGCACGTATTCTTGCCTACTTCCCTCGAAGACGTAGAGTTTGGTGTGATAACCCCAAGACTTGACTGCTTTATCGTTAACGTTGCAGGCCCTGCCGTGACGGAAGAGTCTCTGGAACGATTCCTCTCCCTGCCGGAGGTAAAGAAACTGATTCCCGAGGATGTCATCAAGGAGGATGGGAGGACGGTATCACGCCCGTTGCCTATCCCTCTGGAGCCTGCGCAAAATAGCTTCGGTGACAGGTATGTTACGGTAGGAGACACCTCCGGGCTTGTCAGGGCCTACAAAGGCAACGGCATCAACTCTGCCTGTGAAACCGGACTCAAGGCGGCGGAGGTGATGTTAAAGGTCGGAATATCCCACCGGGCCCTGAAAGAGTATCACATCGCCTTCTCACATATAGTAGAGGACCTCCCCTACGGCCGTACGGTAAGACGGATGACCATACTTGGGGAGAAATACGGCACGATGCCGGGCGCGCTCAGGGTAGC
>JAZGAY010000169.1:0-10355 GCA_036475985.1 Candidatus Brocadiales bacterium | reverse complement strand
AAGGAGGTGGATTTCTTCAGCATCGGTACCAACGACCTGGTTCAGTACTCCCTGGCCATAGACAGGGACAATGAGACGGTGGCCAACATGTACTGCCCCGCGCATCCAGCCATACTTAGGTTGCTTAAGATGACTATTGAAGTGGCCGAAGACAACGACATTCCGGTGTCGATGTGTGGTGAGATGGGAAGCGAAATGGAATACGTGGTGCTCCTGATAGGACTGGGCCTGACAGAGTTCAGTGTGGCTCCGCCAACCATAATCCCTGCATTGAAGAAGATTATACGCACCATAACATACGAACGGGCTAGAGAAGTGGCAGAAGAGGTCTGCAGATTCGCCGATCCAGAGAAATCGGTACTCTATCTGAGAGAAATCACCAAGGAAATTCTCCCTGAGACTTTCTAGACAAGACCTGTGCCTCACTCCCACACGTAGCCTTTGGTAAAATTTTTCAAGTTGCAAAAGACAAAAACTGTAGGAAGCGTCCAACACATTAGGGTCAGGCTCAGATTCCAGAAGATCGGGGTCTTGAGGTTCGTCTCCCACCACGACTTGATGAGGCTGTTCGAAAGGGCCATCAGAAGGGCCGACATCCCCATCGGTATGAGTCAGGGCTTTAACCCGCGACCGAAGATGTCCTTCCCCGCTGCTTTGGCCCTGGGAATAGAGGCCTCAGGTGAGATTCTGGAGCTCAAACTCTCCCAGTGGATCGCCCCGCAAATACTGCAGGAGCGCCTTAAGGCACAACTCCCACCGGGTATTGAGCTAACCTCTGTCGAGCCAATCGCCCCCGGAAGCCGTACTAGGATAGAAGAACTGGTCTATCAGATCAAAGGGAACCTTCCTGAAGACGCCACACAGAAAAAAATTGCCGAATTACTTGCCGAGAAAAGATTCCAAGTACCCAGGGAAAAGAAGGGTGGAAAAAGGTTTTTTGACCTTCGCTCCTCGATAGTGTCCATCAAACTCAAAGACAATACCATTCTGCTGAAACTCAAACCGACCGAGGAAGGAATGGCACGTCCAGACGAAGTCCTCAAGGCCATCGGACTGGAAATGGGCACAGACAGCGCACTGAAGATAACAAGAAACGCCGTCCATCTTTCTCCCGCTTGTGGAGACAACTAAAACAATGAGTAAGAAGATGCTAATAAATGCAATAGAACCCGAAGAAAGCCGTATAGCCATCTTGGAAGACAGTGTGCTGGAAGAGCTCTACATTGAACGCATGTCCAAGGGTCAGGCGGTAGGAAACATTTACATGGGCAGGGTATCCAACGTGGAACCCAGTCTGGAGGCGGCCTTTGTGGACGTAGGGCTAAAAAGAAACGGCTTTCTGCACATAAGTGAGGTGATGGACACCACCGGCGAGAAGGAAGAGAAGGCCGAGAAAACCCGAGGCAGGAGGGGGGAACAAAAACGCATATTGACCCTCCTCAAACCAGGACAGGAACTTCTCGTTCAGGTGATAAGGGAGGGGGTTGGTGAAAAGGGGCCAAGCCTGACCAGCTATATAAGCCTGCCAGGCCGCTACCTGGTCCTCATGCCATACACCACCAGGCATGGTGTATCAAGAAAGATCTTAGACGAAGAAGAACGGTTGCGACTTAAACATATCATCAAAGAGCTAAAACCCCCGTCCGGCATGGGCCTTATCATACGTACTGCCGGAATAGGCCAGACCAAGCGAGAGCTCTCCAAAGACCTTAGCTATCTGCTTCGGTTGTGGAAGGCGGTGGAGGAACGGACCACAAACAGCCTCGTCCCCTCACTCATCTACCAGGAAAGTGACCTGGTCATCAGGACCATCAGAGACATCTTCTCTTCTGACATAAAGGAGATAATCGTCGATACCCAAGACGCGTACGAAAAGACCAGGGATTTTCTGAAACAAATACTGCCAAAACACGAAAAGATTGTAAGACTGCACAGGGCAAGAGTTCCCATATTCCACAAGTATCGCATCGAAGAGGAAATAGAAAAGATTAACAACAAGAAGATACCCCTGAAGCAAGGGGGCTCCATCGTCATAGAACAGACAGAGGCCCTTGTGGCAGTAGACGTAAACAGCGGACGGTTTAAAAAGGGTGCCGACCCTGAAGAAACCGCCTTTAAAACCAACATGGAGGCCTCAAAGGAGATTACCAGACAAATTCGTTTGCGCGATCTGGGTGGGGTAATTATAATAGATTTTATCGACATGCTGCAGGAGGGCCATAAACGTGCGGTAGAAAGGACCTTTACCGACGGTTTGAAGAGGGACAGGGCACGCACAAAAACGCTCAAGACCTCAAAGTTCGGGATTATAGAACTTACGCGGCAGCGCATCAAACATAGTCTCAGGGACGTAGTACACGAACGTTGTCCGGAGTGCCGCGGCACGGGGCTCGCAAAGACCGTAGAAAGCCTGAGCCTCAGGATAATGAGAGACATACGCTCTGTCCTTGACAATAATCAACTTAAGACCATCGAGGTGGAGGCAGACGAACCTGTGGCGCAGTTCCTTCAGAATCAGAAGAGGAAACAGATTTCTGAGCTTGAAGACCACTATAATAAGACTATAATAATAAAGAGCGCTTCAGAGAATGGATGGAGGACCGGCGACATCAGGATAAAATACTTCAGCTTAGACAGAAGCCCTGTGAATTTGTAGGGAGGCACCAATAACGTGTATGCGATAATAAAAGACAGAGGGAAACAGTACAAAGTAACACCCGGTGAGAGCATACTCATAGATTCGATAGAAGGCCGGAAAGAAGCGGACCAAATCGAGTTCAATGAAGTAATCGCCGTGGGCGGTACTGACGAGGTAAATATTGGAACTCCGCTCGTCAAGGGGGCAAAGGTGGTTGGTGAGATTGAAGGCCATAAGAAAGCAGCCAAGATATACGTCTTTAAATTCAAGCGAAGAAAGGACTACAGAAGGAAGGCCGGCCACAGACAGCTCCTTACACAGGTGAAAATAAAGGAAATTATTGTATAATAGTATGAGAGGCAATAATCATGGCGCATAAGAAGGGACAAGGGTCAAGCAGAAACGGACGCGACAGCAATCCCCAGTATCGAGGGGTAAAACGCTACGGGGGGGAGCATGTCTCGGCCGGCTCTATAATAGTAAGGCAGTGCGGCACAAAGTTCCATCCCGGCCGCAACGTCGGCCGTGGCCGTGACGATACCCTGTTTGCCAAGGCAAGCGGGATCGTGCGTTTTGAGACGAGAAGACGCGTCAGCATTCATGCTGCATAACACGTTTTAACGCAGAAACTCTTCATGCACACCAGGGGAGCAGCATGCAGCTCTCCTTTTTTCTACCACCTACTTCAAATGTTCATCGACGAAGCCACCATCTACGTTGCAGGAGGCGACGGAGGCCACGGCTGTGTGAGTTTCCGGCGCGAGAAATTCGTGCCGAAAGGCGGTCCTGACGGCGGACACGGCGGAAATGGTGGTGAAGTAGTACTCCATGCGAGCGAGAAGACAGACACACTCATGGACATCACCTCCAGAACAAAATACATCGCAGAAAACGGTCGACACGGAGAGGGTGCCAACAGGCACGGCCGTTCAGGCAAGGACCTTATCATAAAGCTCCCCGTGGGCACCGTGGTCATGGATAGAGACAGTGGACGGGTGTTGAAGGACCTCACCGAACCCGGACAATATGTACGTATCGCAAGAGGCGGCACAGGGGGCCGGGGAAACAAGTCCTTTGTCAGCCCAACCAACAGAACGCCACGCACGGCCGAAAGTGGTAAGGAAGGCCAGGAACGGTGGCTCAAACTGGAGCTAAAGCTCGTCGCCGACGTCGGTATTATAGGCATGCCGAACGCGGGGAAATCCACCCTGCTTTCTCGCATATCTAAAGCGCACCCGAGGATTGCCGATTACCCGTTCACAACCCTCCATCCTCACCTGGGTATCGTAGAGGTTGGAGAATTCCGTAGGATAGTGGTGGCCGACCTGCCCGGGCTCATCCAGGGCGCTCACAGCGGGGTAGGCCTTGGAGACAAGTTCCTGCGCCACGCAGAACGCACAAGACTGCTGCTTCACCTCATTGACATCGCTCCCAAGGACGGCCCAAGCCCCATTGATGCGTATCACATCATAAGAAAGGAGCTGGAACGGCACGACCCTGAGCTATCCAAAAAAGCGGAGATAATCGCCCTCAATAAAACGGATCTTATAGACGAGACCCTGTGCGAAAAAACGGCCAAGTCGTTTCAGAAGGCCGTATCACGGCCCGTTTGCACTATTTCTTCCAAGACGGGCAGCAACCTTGAAACCCTCATCAAGGTCGTAGCCGAGACACTAAGGACTTTACCCCGTGAGGCGTGGTCGAAGGAGACCGCTACCACATAACAATCATCCATGTTAATTGCCGTAGACATTGGCAATACCAACATCCACCTGGGCCTGTTTGATCTTGGCGGCAAGGGGCTGGTCAGCCATTACACGACCCGCGTCACCAAAGGCCCTCTGACAGACATTTCCCTGGACCCACTTCTCCTACGGAAGGCGACCGAGTGCATATTGGCCTCGGTCAACCCTGAGGCAGAGAATGCCCTTTGTAACTGGCTAAAAAGCTCCGGGTGGACGAGAACACCCCTAAGGGTCCCCACCGACGTATCCATAGACATGCCGGTACTGTTACAAAACCCGGAAAATATAGGGATAGACAGGCTCCTCAACGCCTTAGCGGCCTTCCGGAGGACCGGTACTTCAACCATCGTGGTGGATGCAGGGACGGCCATAACCATAGACGTCATATCAAGGAAAGGCGAGTTTATGGGTGGGGTAATAACACCCGGGCTTCCGTCTCTCTCTGAAGCCCTGCACAAACGCACTGCCCTCCTGCCTGAAGTATCCGTTCGGACACCGGCGTCCATCCTGGGTAAAGACACAAACGAGGCCGTTACATCCGGGATTTACTGGGGTATGGCAGGAGCCGTAGAGAAGATTACGGAAAAGCTTTTGGAAGAACTGGAAGATAAGCCCATCATTCTCGCAACCGGTGGAGACGCAAAACTCCTAGCCGGTGCGACACGGGTAATAGACAGGGTCGTCCCTAATCTCACATTAGAGGGGCTTCTCGCCGCCTACTCCGAACACTTAAGCGGTAAGACTGCGTGAGTACTACTTATTCTGCCCGTCCTTTTTTGTCTTACCCTTTCCTTTAATCTTGTCCAAAAGCCCCCTGTATCTCTCATCTCCCCTGAGTTTATCCAGGTCCCTGTCATTCTCTAAATGCTTGATGTCCTTATAGCCAAGCGTTATCGCAACCTCCAGTGCCTCTACAGCGGCGTCCAAGTCGCAGACAAGGGAATAACTACAGCCAAGATTGTAACGTATGATGGGATCGTCGGGCTTAAGCTCCGCAAGCTTCAAATCGACCTTCAGACCGTCCTCATATCTTCCCCTGTTTGTGTAGGCATTTCCGAGGTACATGAGGCAATCAACGTAGTTCGGGTTCTTCTCCAGTATCCCTTCCAGAAACCATATGGTGAAGTCTCCGCCCGATCTATTAAAATCCACTGACCTGAGACGAAAACGGTACTGCGGCAAAACGACAGGCGTGAGTTCATACGAACCAGACAGCTTGTTCATCGTGCTGGACCCTTTCCGGTCATCTGCTTCCCAGTGACCAAGACCACCTCCTTCGTTCCTCCCCATAAATATCCAAAAACGTCGGAGTTGTCAACTTTTAAAACTTCAGGCCCATGTGATATAATCCTTTGACACACAAGAGATTATATGATATATTTCCGCTGATGCATAATGCAAGTCCCTAAAGGGAGGACTGGTTTGAGCTTAGTGTCTTTCGCATTCTGTTTTTTCTTCGCCTTAAACGCTTTTGGTCCGGATACCGCCACACAAGTAGCTGGCCAGGCACCGGCCACGCAAGAGACAAAGAAATCTGCCGAGGCCCCCGAGGGCACACCTACCCAAGAAGGAACACAGCAACAGAACGAACCGAAGCAAACCCCGTCAGCCTCCGAAAAACCCGCAACAACCACGGAACCGAGAGAGGGAGCTCACGCTGCATCCCCGGAAAAGAAGGGGGAAGAGGCCCGGGAAGTGGCAGAAGAGTCTGCACAAGGGCCTGCTGAAGAAAAGGTGGTCGATAAGGACCATCCGCAGACCGGCGAACCAAAGCCGCTGCAAAAAACAGGGGCCAAAGAGCCGTTATTCTCACGTGAGGAGGCCCATGAGGCCCACCGGGGGGGGAGAAAACGTAGTCGCGGGGAAATCACAGAGGAACATAAAACCCCGGAAGGAACATTGTACTCTGTGAAGGAGGCCATAGAGGCAGGTAAAAAGAAGAAAGAACTCTTAACAGGAAAGTCTCATGCAACAGGAAAGCCTCCTGCGGCCGAACAGCCTGAGCCTGAAAAGAAAGACGTAGAGAAGAAACCGGCGGAGAAGCCGGAAAAGACAGTCAAGAAAAGCCGTAAGGCCAGAAAGAAAGAGGGCTGGCAGAAAATAGAGATGGGATTTGCATACAAGGACGTCCAGCTGCTTCGGGGCAGCTACTCCTTTGAGACCCATTTCGTCGGCGAAATGCGCAACAACTCGAGTAGAAACTTTGGAATAGTCAAGTTCCTGTTCAGTACCTACAATAAACGCGGCAAGCTGATTACCGAAGAGGCCTTCCAGATAACCGACTTCTATATCGGACAGGTACAGATATTTAAAGGCACCATTGTGGACACGTACAAGGACATAGCAAGCCAGCGGGTAATATTTTTGTCGGCCGCCCCGACGGCGATGGACTAAACCAATCATGGCGTTAGAGAACTTGCATCCGGAAGAGCATAAACCCAACGAAAACAGCACTACAGCAAGAGAAAAAAGCCAGGTAGAAGACCAGGCCCGGACAAAGAACATACCTTCCATCATCGAGGCACTTCTCTTTTCCACCGACCAGCCACTGACCACAAAGAGGCTTACAGACATACTGGATAAAGAAAAGGGGGAAATCCTTGGGGCCGTAGAGCAGTTGCGTGGCGAGTACGACCGCACGGGCAGGGCCTTCCAGATAGAGGAGATAGCCGGGGGCTTTCTGCTGCTTTCCAGGAAGGAATATCACTCGTGGGTTGCCAGACTTGAGAAAAAGGTGCAGGAGTCGAAACTTTCACCGGCAGCCATGGAGGCACTATCCGTTGTCGCCTACAAGCAACCTATCCTCCGCTCCACCATAGAGGCCATAAGGGGCGTAGAATCAAGCCAGATGTTACGCAGCCTCATGGAAAAGGGTCTGGTAAAGGTGGTCGGCAAGGATGAGACGCTCGGGCGCCCGTTACTCTACGGAACCACCAAGAGATTCCTCGACCAGTTTGGCCTGCGGTCCCTTCGCGACCTACCCAGAACCCAAGAACTGCCTTCCTAAGATGGAACTCCTGACAAAAACCATCCGCGGCATCGAAGAGGTAGAGATTGACCCGCAGGGGCAGATACGGGCGAGGATGGATAAATGGGCAATCCCGCAGCGCAGCCTCGGGCGGCTCGAAGAATTTGGCCTCCTGTACGCCTCTATAACGACCGCACCTGACAAAATAATCAAGGACAAGGTCGTGTTCACTATGGCAGGTGACCACGGGGTGGTAGAAGAAGGCGTAAGCGCCTTCCCTCAGGAAGTAACGAAACAGATGGTAGAAAACTTCCTGCGCGGCGGGGCGGCCGTAAACGTCCTTGCACGACACGCAGGGGCAAGGGTGGTGGTGGTCGACTGCAGCGTCGCAGGAGAGCTTTCACCGGGATCAGGCCTGAAGATAAAAAAGATACGTCACGGCACGGGAAATATAGCGCAGGGTCCGGCGATGTCCCGCGAAGAGGCGATAAAATCCATAGAATTGGGCATAGAGACCCTTGAAGAGGAGCTCCCACAGGGCGCCGACCTGGTTGCGGTGGGTGACATGGGCATCGGGAACACCACACCCAGCAGCGCCATACTCGCCGCCTTGAGCGGGGCAGGCATAGACATGGACATCAATATAGAAGAGGCCACCGGACAGGGAACCGGCGTTAACGGCCCGGAGCTGGCCCATAAAATCGACGTGGTGGCGAGGGCACTCGACGTAAACAAGCCAAACCCCAATGACCCGATAGACGTCCTGTCAAAGGTCGGTGGGTGCGAGATTGGCGCCATTGCCGGCGTGTGCCTCGCGGCGGCCAGACACAGACGGCTCGTTATTATAGACGGGTTCATATCCTCGGCAGGCGCGCTGCTCGCGGCCCACATAGAACCCCGGGTGAAGGGGTATCTGATTCCATCCCACCTGTCCACGGAAAAGGGGCACCGTCTTGTGCTGGAGAGACTCGGCAAAAGACCCATACTTGACCTGGAGATGCGGCTTGGGGAAGGCACCGGGGCCGTACTGGCCATGGGGCTTGTGGAGGCCTCCGTAAAACTTCTTTCACAGATGGCCACGTTCAACGACGCTGGTGTAAGCGAGGCCACATCCCGCTAACACCTTCCGGAAAAAGATGCCATACCCTGCTGACCCCGGACCGTACCGCTGACTTAATCGCCCTGGAAATTTCCATGTATCACGTATTATGAAGACAGCTGAAATAATCTCCACAGGCAGCGAACTCCTCCACGGCGACGTGGTAAACACGAACGCCGCCTGTATAGCCGGGGAACTCACCCGCCTTGGCATCACCGTACTCTACCACACCACCGTGGGTGACGACCTCGCCACAATGGGCTCGGCTCTTGAGCAGGCGCTCGACAGGGTCGATCTTATCATTGTGACCGGCGGTCTCGGCCCCACACGCGACGACCTCACCCGCAACGCCGTAGCAACGGCCACGGGCAAGAGACTGGTCAAAGACGACGCCGCCCTCTCCCAGATAGAAGAGGCCTTCCGCTGCCGCCAGGCCAAGATGCCCTCCTCCAACATCCGGCAGGCAATGATCCCCGAGGGTTCTACCGTGATACAGAACAAGATGGGCACCGCGCCCGGTTTCCACCTCAACTACAATAACACGCAGGTTATCTGCATGCCGGGCGTACCGGAAGAGATGAAGGGCATGTTCAGGGACTGGGTCGTACCACATATACGCAGGCAGATAGACAGCAGGATAGTCCGTCTCCACCGGAAGATACATGCCTTCGGCGTACACGAGGCAACGGTGGGCGAAAAGATAAGTCACATGATGTCGCCCGAATCAAACCCCACTATCGGCACCATGGTGCACGACGGTACCATCACCCTGCGCATGACGGCAGAGGCAGGGGACGAGGCACGGGCCAGGGCAATACTGGAGGGGGCGGAGACCGAGATACGAGGCATCCTGGGAGACTCTGTCTACGGCACCGACGACGACACACTCGAGGGAGCGGTGGCCGCGCTACTCAAGAAACACAGGGTGACCATGGCCGTGGCGGAGTCGTTAACCGGAGGACTGGTGGGGAATTTCTTGACCGACGTCCCCGGAACGTCGGAATTTCTCCTGGAGGACATAGTCGTCTATACATACCGTTCCAAGTCCCGCCTTATAGGGGTACCGGAGGGAGAAATAAATAAAAAGGGCGCAGCCAATGCCGAGACGGCCGCTAAGATGGCCCAGGCGGTAAGGGAAAAGGCGGGCGCGGATTTCGGACTCTCCACCACCGGTGTCGCCGGCCCTACGAGCCTGCACCCGGATGAACCCGTCGGCCTTGTGTATGTAGCCCTTGCCACTCAGGAAGGCGTGGTGCATTGGGACTTCCATTTCCGCGGTGGCAGGAAATGGATAAAACTCATGGCCGCCAAATCAGCCCTCGATATGGTGCGGTTGAAACTGCTGGCTCTATAAGAGGAACATCCGGTGCGTCAGGACGCACCCGACTAAACTTACCCTAACCCAAGAAACGATTCCGCTAACGATATAGTCTCGGGGGTTTAATTACCGTCGAGGTACCCGCAGACTAACCCGCCCCCACCCTCGGTGTCGCCGGTAATCCTTTTCCAGTTAGTATCATTCATGTAGGCCCATGTGCCATTGGGGGGCCAGTCCCCTATCAGGTCGGCCTCGCCGTTGCCGTCCAGGTCTCCTGTGGCCAGACCGCCCGGGCCGGGGCTGCCGGTGGTAAGACGTGTCCAGGTGCTGTCGTTCATATAAGCCCATGTGCCATTCCAGTCCCCTATCAGGTCGGCATTGCCGTCGCCGTCAAGGTCTCCCGTGGCCATCCCGCACGAGCCGGGGCTCGCGGTGGTAATACGTTTCCAGTTAGTATCATTCATGTAGGCCCATGTGCCATTAGGGGGCCAGTCCCCTATCAGGTCGGCCTTGCCGTCGCCGTCCAGGTCTCCCGTGGCCATCCCACACGGGCCGGGACTCGCGGTGGTAAGACGTGTCCAGGTGCT
>JAZGAY010000168.1:0-16533 GCA_036475985.1 Candidatus Brocadiales bacterium | reverse complement strand
CTGCCCACCACCGCAAGTCTCATCTGTGGCCGCTCGGGCACTGCCGACACGTAAGGAACCAGGGCCAGGATTTCACCCAGAAGCTCCGACCTTCCAAGACCCTGCTTGGCCGAAAACGCCAGCGGCTCCCCGAAACCCAGTCTGAAAAACTCGCTCTTGAGAGAGATAAGGCCGGGGTCGTCTACCTTGTTCGCCACCAGAAGGACAGGCTTGTGGACATGACGCAATTTCTCGGCTACCGTCTCGTCAAGCGGCACAACTCCATCGCGCGCGTCCACAACAAACAACAAAACACTGGCCTTCCCGAGGGCAATCTCTATCTGATCCTCGACATGACGGGACATCTCTTTTTCTTTTATATCCTGGATGCCTATGCCGCCTGTATCCATGAGCTCAAAGCTCTTGCCGCGATGCGACATCTCGGCAGACACCCTGTCTCTTGTAACGCCGCTGGTAGCGTCTACAATAGCTATGCGCTGTTTTACAAGACGGTTAAAGACGGACGACTTCCCAACGTTGGGCCTGCCCACAATCGCCACAACGGGCAACCCGGCCGTACGAATAGTGTCCTGCCCTTCTCCGATATCTGTCTTACCAGTCTCAACACCATCCACAATCATATACGTATTATACCTTAACATTAATTATAGGGTAGTGATTTGCACGCCCGGCCTCCTGAGGTGAAGGGCGGCAAACGACCGGGCACTTTTGCGTCTAAAAAACCGGTTTTTACTGCCAAATTTCCTCTTGCTATTGCATGCGTAACGGCTTAAAATCTGGTAGGTTACGTAGTAATTACGTTTCACGAATTACCGTGTTACTCCCAATGCGCAAAGAGGCAGGAAACATGGAAGACAGCAAGATAACCGAATGGGTCGGGAAGCTGGTAACGGCATGCAGCGACTCGGGGGATGCAGACGGAGTTGTTGACGAACTAACCAGTGGCCCGGTCATATTTACAGAGCAGGACTTTGCCGACCATCTCAGGATACATCACCCGGGCGTGTCCGCAAGGGTAGAGATTGTGAACGGGTTTCTGAATATACATGCAGGCTTCTCCATCTTCAGCCTGACCCTTGTGTGTACGGCGGATGTCGACCCCTCAGGAAAGATCGCGTACGTGCGGCAGGAGAAGGGACCCGCCTTGAAGAACTTCCTGGACATTGAGGGGATGTGCAAAAAGTATGAATTCCTCGACTACAATCACCCCGTCAGGACCGTATCTCTGGATATCTCCAACATGCCGGAGGACGTAAACCTGAGGGCGTTTGAAATAAAGGATGGATGTCTGATGGTGGAACTATACAAAGAGGTCTCTAAATCTCTCACCTAACCGCTTCATTCGCAGTTTTTGCCTGCCAAAATTCAGTCTACTAAATTGAACGGTATTCTTCCCACGTCCGTTTCTGCTGTAGAACAAATAGGCCGCTGCGGAAGACAGCAGAAACATTATGAGCATCCCTCGGGCTCTCCAGAAAAGTTATACCAGTGCTATGTACCCTGTGCTCTCATCCAGCCAAGCGGGAAATACCGTTCTTCGTTAAGTCTCAAAACAAAGTCCCAAAACACAACACTTATCGAAGAAACGCCCAACCGGTCTGTGGGCGTTTCTTCGTCTGTAAGGGATATTCGGGCCGGCTCTCTACATCAACCGCCCGCCGGTTGCTCCTCCGTCCGGCGTCAAAAAGTACGTGACGACCTCGTGTATGATGTTCCATATTATCCCGTTACTGCCACATATCATACCGGCGTAGGCGAGGCAGTAGCCCCGCTGCCCCAATTCACGGGTCTTCTTCATGCCAAAGACGCCTGTGACGACCGCTGCAATCGCCAGGATCAGCTGAGCCCCCAGGAAGTAAACGTTCATGCCCCTCATGAATATTACAAGAAGGCTCAACACGCCCATCGAAAGCGATGCGAGTGCAAGTGGCGACCAGGTTGATTTCTCGTGCTGCATGTCGTCCAACTCCAGCGTACCAGGGTGCTGCATGTCCCTTAGTTCTAAGGTTGTAGAATGTTGCATGTCTCTTACCTCCAAACTGTAATCGCAAATCTCTTCCGTGCCGTCCCGGGTGACCGGGGAGTTCACTCATCCCCGGCGTTTTGCCGCGTTGCATTACGGCACATCAAGATAGCACTTCAACGTTTTCCGGTTATTTTGCCTTAAGGGTCTCTAGATTAACTCCTGCCCTTTTGGCATTCTTCAGATTCTTTCCGTTTTTCGTCTTCTTTACCTTCTTCCCACCGTGCCCGTTTTCACACAGGACCTGATAGAGGTCCCTGTTAGACTCGAGCAGCGAAACCACCTTCGGGTAGACACTGTTGGCCGTGAGACCCTTGCTGTACCGCATGACGGCGAGGTGCAGTTGGCGCCGGGCTTCATCATGATGTACCAGCGCGTCTATAAGCTTCGTGTCGGAAGTACTCTGGAGTACCCTCGGCGTCAGAATGGTCTGTATCTGGTCCAGGTTCCATGTCGCCTCCTCATAGAACTTTACAGCCGCATCCGCAACCGGCTTGCCGTCGTTTGCCCGGCCGGGAAGCCTTCGCGCCCTTTCCACAAAATCACCGTAATCATTCAGGGTCTCCGGGTTGGGGACGTTCTGACAGTTCAGGATAGTATCCACATACTTCGTCTCATCGAGCTTGAAGCTCCTGTAATAGTCAGACGCGACCTCGCACAACTGATTACCTATTGCGTTAACCGTGAGACTCTTGACCCTTTCCCACTGTTTTCCCCTCCGGCTCACAAGGTACCATTCCACCAGGGTAACGGTGGCAATAAGGGCAATCAAACTACCGAAGCACTCTGCGGTAAGCTGACTCACATAACCCACAGGGTCAATCGTGTAGATAACTGCGGCAAAGAACACTGTTAATGTAGGCAGCCCCAGCAGAAGTAGAAGGATCAAACGTCTTTCAAAGAAACCACCCATCTCATACCTCCTTCTCAAAAGAAACAACTTCTACTATAGAAAACTCGACAAAACCCCGTTTTTCCTCTTTTCCAACTCCTTGATGATGAAACGCATTAATTACCAAATAAAGCTCATCATCATAAGAAACATAAAGTAGCATGCCAAAAACATCGGATTCACCTCATTCAAAACGACCCAAAGCACCTTGTCAGGAATATTGTCTGCTTCTCCTGCCAAGGCCTCTAATCAGTGAGGGTATCAGGCCCCAATGGCCTCTCCCCTCTTCAGCGTTTCCCTAACCCTCCGGCTTACAAGTACCGTGAGGAAGTCATTAATCTTCGCCGCTTTCTTCAACTTCACCAGTTCCGTTTCGTAAAGCGGAACAACTTCTTCCACAGTGGCCCCCGTGTCTCTTGCAAGCGTCTCAATCGCACGTGAATGCAGTTCGCTCTCTTTTTCATTCTCATACATAGCCATCAAATCGTCTCCCTCACCTTTTGCGTCACAGGATCATGCAGTCACGTTCAGAACTCCGGAAGGCCTTCTTCTGTGCGTCTTGGAACGTGGCCCTTGCAACAACAAGTCAACCTTGTCCATTGCCTCCCAAGGAAGGTTGATGTCTGTCCTGCCGACGTGACCGTACACAGCAAGCTTTTTATAGAACCCGCCTTTCACGATGGAGGGCAAATGTCTCAGGTTAAACTGTCTCACTATCCCGGCAATCCTGAAATCGAAGTGTTCCCCGATTAGTTCCGCGATTTTCTCGTCCGAAACCTTACCGGTGCCAAAGGTCTCTACCTGGATACTAACGGGGCGGGAAAGACCTATCGAATAGCTGAGCTGGATCTCGCACTCCTCCGCAAGGCCTGCCGCGACTACGTTTTTGGCCGCATACCGTGCAGCATAGACCCCAACCCTGTCTATCCGCATGGGGTCTTTCCCACTCAGGGCTGCCCCGCTATGTCTCGAATATTCTCCATACATATCTACTGCGTTTTTCCTTCCCGTAAGACCGCAATGGACCGACGGACCACCGAGCCTGAACAGCCCGTCAGGGTTTACCAATATCCTGGTCCTTTTATCGGGTTTCATATCTTCATCGGCAAACACGGGCCTTACGACAGTCTCGATGATATCGTCCCTCAATTTCGCCAAATCGGGTCCCGTCATCTCGTTCTGACTGGCAAGGACCGTAATGCTGTGGATTCTGTGAGGTACCCGGTCTCTATACTCGATACCCACCTGTATCTTGCCGTCAGGGGCAATGTAAGGCAGTATTTCCTCGTGCCTTACGGAGGTAAGCCTCCTGGCCAGCTTATGTGCAAGCCATATCGGAAGCGGCATAAACGCGGAGGTCTGATTACACGCAAAGCCGAAGACCGTCGCCATGCTTCTCACCGGAATGCGCTCTATCTCCTCATCGGAAAGCTCTCTTTCGTCAAAACGGCGGCTCTTGTCAGTGGGCAGTTCCTTGAGACCTGTCATGATGCTGCTGGTCTTGCCGTTAAAGGCATACTGGTCATACCCGATATTGTCTATTACCTGTCTCGCTACGTGCGACAAATCCACGCTTGCGCTGGATGCAAACCTTGCGTCCATAAAGACTATGGCGGTAGATATGGCGCATTCCGCAATGACGCTTGCACAGGGGTCCTGCTGAAGGAAATGGTCAACCACTGCGTCACTTATCTGGTCGCAGAGCTTGTCAGGATGTCCCTCTGTCACGGAATCAGATGTTATTATGAAGTCGTTTCTCATTTATTTATCGCCACGCTTCTTCCGGTGTTCGAGCAAATACAACAGTCATCTTCCTAAACCTCTTCAGTCTCCACCTCCGGCGCGCCCAGCAATCTTTGCCTCTCATCCGTTAAAGGCCGATACGGAACGTCAACCACGTGCGCACGGCCGTTTGAGCCCGCGGCGGTGCCACCTGTATCCTTTGTCGCCTCATTTATCATAAACGGCGTCACGGCCATACCTCCCATCACAAGGGCGTCAATCAGGCCAAACGAGGTAAGTCCCAGGAACGCCCGTGACCACGGGTGTATCATTACAATGGCCTGAGCGGCCAGTGAACCCGTAATGACGATATTAAGGAGCCTGTTGGGCGGCAGTTTCTCTTCGGAGAACACGCTATGCCTATCAGAACGGCAGCTGTGGGCGTGAATGAGCTGTGCCGTCACAAGACTCCCGAACGCCATGGTGCTTGCCGCAGGCCCCACTCCGTATCTCATGGCGCCATAGGTGTAGGCGCCAAGTGAAGCAGCTGTCATGGTGCCAGCCTCAAAAGTAATCCTCTTAAGATCGGAAGACCTGATAATTGGTTCTTCGGGATCTCTCGGTTGCTGGTCAATAACATCGGGTTCCGGCGGCTCCAAGGCGAGGGCTAAGCCCGGGAAGACGTCGGTTATGATGTTAATCCACAACAGCTGCATCGCGTTCAGCGTGAATCCGAAACCGCATGCAACCCCGGTAAACACTACAAACATCTCGCTCATGTTCGTAGACAACAGATAATGTACGGACTTCCTTATATTGTTATGAATCGTGCGTCCGCGGCTTATTGCAACCACCATGGTCTCGATGTTGTCGTCTTCAAGCACTACGTCCGCAACCTCGCGGGCGACGTCCGTGCCGCTATTACCCATCGCGATACCTATATCGGCGGCCTTGAGGGCCGGCCCGTCGTTTATTCCATCGCCCGTCATGGCCACGACCTTGCCCGACCTCTGTAGGGCCTGGACTATCTGGAACTTATGGGCAGGGCTGACCCGTGCAAAGACATGCACTTTTTCCGACAAGGCCGACAGCACCTCGGGCTCCACCCTGGACAAATGAGAGGAATCAAGGACTTCCAGTTTTTCGCCACGGTTCAGGTTCAGTTCCTTTCCTACGGCCCCGGCCGTCAGGCTCTGGTCTCCGGTTATCATCACGGTATCCAATCCAGCCCTGTGGAAGCCGGCAATCGTGTCCTGCATGCCCTCCCTTATCGGGTCCGTCATTCCCACGAGCCCGAGCCATGTGAGGCCGTCGTAGTCCCCATCGGACGTGTCATCGCCGTCTCCATTGGCATAAGCCGTACCGAGAACCCTCAGCGCGTCTCCGGCCATCTGTTCGTTTTCCGTCTCTATAGTGAGTTTTTCTTCCTCTGTAAGGAGAACCCTCTCGCCGTCTTTAATCTGCCAGTCACACATGGCGACGACCTCTGCGGGGCTTCCCTTCAAGGCAACAAACCTCGATCCGTTGCCGTTTGTATGGACCGTGCTCATATACTTGCAGTCTTCGGAGCGGTGGGTCTTTCTGACCTCAGGGAAACTGCCCCTGAGCTCTAAGGGGTCGATGCCCGCGCTCAGCGTCATGAAGACGAGTGCATTCTCTGTGGCAGAGCCGTTGAGGACGTATTCTCCCCTCTCGTTCACGTCAATCGTGGTCTCGCTGCAGAGGACACATACGTGCATCATCTTTAAGAGCTCGCCGTTTTTGCACGGGTCGATATCACCCTTTCCATTTACAAACCTTCCGTCACAAACCTCCATCCTCTGCATACCCGCATACACCGAGACTACCGCCATTTCGTTCATCGTGAGGGTGCCCGTTTTGTCAAGGCAGATGGTCTGGATAGAACCGAGTGTCTCAACTGCGTCAAGTTTTCGGATGAGGACGTTGTGCTTCCTCATGTCCTTTATGCCGAGGGCCAGGGTCGTGATGGCGATTGTGGGTAACCCCTCCGGAATGGCCGCAACGGCAAGTGACGTGGACGAACCGAGCATCGGCATGAAGCCAAATCCGCGAAGGAGACCTACGCCAAGGTAAGCACCGCAAAACGCAACCGACAGGAAGGCCAACTGGCGTCCCAACTGACCCAGTTGCCTCTCCATAGGCGTCTCCGGCGCTCTTGCCTCCCCGCAAAGGGTCTGTATCTTTCCCATTTCGGTAAATTTCCCGGTCGCCACAACCACGGCAAGACCCTGTCCGCCCGTCACAAGGGTGCCCATGTAGATCATGTTCGACCTCTCGGCAAGCGGTACGCCGTTGTCTGCAAGGACGTCTGGCGTTTTTAGAACCGGCATACTCTCGCCCGTAAGGGCAGACTCGTCCGCGGTGAGCCGTTTCGTCTCTACGAGCCTGCAGTCTGCGGCCACATAGCTACCGGGCTTGAGTGCTATGAGGTCCCCAACGGCAAGCTCGCTTGCGCTTATCATCTCCAACTCCTTGTCCCTTAGAACGTGGGCATAGGGTCTGACCAGACGTTTTAGTGAATTTATGGTCTTCTCCGCCTGGCTCTCTGTCTTGTAACCTATGACCGCGTTTAGGACCACGACACACGAGATAGCCACAGCGTCTATAATCCCCCCGGTCATAATAGAAATGACGGCGGAGGCGCCAAGGAGGGCTACCGGTGCGGTTGTGAACTGGCCCGTCAAGATGCTGAAGCCCGAACGCGGTTCTGATTCGGGCAGGAGGTTGGGCCCGTATTTATTAATATTTTCCTTTGCGGACCGGCTGGTCAGCCCGGACAGCCTGGACGTGTTAAATGACGCGAGAACGATGTCCACTTCCTGTAAATGCCAGTCCTCAACCCTCTGGTCTCCGGCATGGGGAACCAAATCTTTTATTCTGTTAACGAACCTTCCCGGCATTGACGCACCGGGGAGGTTCGCCATCTTTGAGGAACCGTTTTTGCCATGCGCCCTCTCATGCCTGATTTCGGAGCGCAGGTCTTGTTCCGTGGCGGAACCGTTCGACCCGTATTCAATTACAATAGCCTCTATCTGTAAGGCTATCTCATACGGGCAGTCTTCTTCGTCAAAGAAAATCAGGGCGTTTCCGGTCGCAGGGTTCGGAGAGACGGAGGTTATACCGTTAAGGTTTGAGAGCCTCAACGCAAGGTGCTCGGCAAGAGAGCCTGAGTGACTGAGCCCCTCAATCCTGAATCTCGCCCTGCCCTTTATGGCGATGTGTATGGGCCGCACTACAGACTTTTTGCGTTGCACTGCCCTTCGCGTACCTACTATTTCTTTTAGCCTTTGTATCATTTGTCCCGGTTGACGTTGACAACGGTGTGCGATTGGTCGCACTTACCGTCTTTTTTTACGTTGTTTCTCTTTCTTCTTTAGTTTGGTCTTCTTTAATTTTGTCTTCTTTAGTTTGGTCTCCAGTCGTCCCGCCACCTTTTCGAGCTGCGAGGTCGTCCTGTCCAGCAGCGCGGTAACCTCATTATTCGATCTTGCTCCCGCTTTACCGCCCACTCTTTTGGCCGCCACCTCGTTCAGTTGCGCGGTCACTCTTCCCAGTTGAGCGGTCACCTTGTCCAGCTGTACAGCCACGGTTTCCATCTGCGCACCAACTTGCCTTGGCCGTGTCTTGTCTATTTTCTCCGTCAGTTCGTCCAGCTTTTCCTCCACGTTGTTCGGTTGCTGCTGGTATGAATGATAAAATATATTGTATCCATACCACAGACCGGCGTGCCAAAGTGGAGCGGCGATGCCTCCGGTAGCGACCTGGAATATGCCAATGCCAACGAGTGACGCGAACGCAACGTCCGGAACATTCATCTGGTCCCCGGTCATGTCCCTAACCTTGTCGTTAAGACTTGCAAAGCCCTCCGTTATCTTTCCGGACATTGCAGTCTGTGTCGACCGGGGAAGTTTGAGCCTGAAGAGGTCATTGGCCTCGGCATATTCCGCAATTGCCACTACATCTAACTCATGAACATATTTTTCACGAATAAAAAGTACGCTTCCTGTCACAGAATTGACCTCGAATTTCTCCACAACGCGGTGTTTTAAGAGCTTTTTCCCCAGGTTTTGAAAATACTTAACGTCTCCCTCTTCCGAAGGGATTTTTACTCTTAACCTTTGTGGAGTCCTGTGGCTTATATAGGCCTCTGGCAGCGGCAATTGCTTTGCCCCCGGATTTGGAACCTTACGGCTTATACGTGCCTCAGGAAGCTTCAATCGTTTTCTCCTCCTCCTTTCGAAAAAAGCTTAACTTGACGACCTCTTTGACGTAGTGCGTGAACCATATGTCTCGGCCTTCGCCTCGGCCACTACGTCTCCCACTAGTTCCTTGCTCTTTTCAAAAATGCTCATTCCTCCCGACAACCCGGCCTTTGCCGCCGGTTTGAGGATGGCGCCTAAGACGGGAAGAATAAAAGGCGCAACAATCGCAGCACCAATGCCTATACCAATACCCGTTCCTATACTCCCTTTCAGTCCGTTTGCTAAGAAGTTCACGACAGGACTCCTTTCTTTTATTTGACAACTAATTCACTGCAGAATAAACGACTACACTACTTCTTTGCCGCAGCATGACCGTAAGTCTCGGCCTTCGCCTCGGCCACTACGTCTCCGACAAGCTCCCTGCTCTTCTCGAAGAGAGTAATCCCACCTACCAACCCCGCCTTGGCCGCTGGCTTGAGGATGGCACCTATAATGGGCCAAACTATCGGCGCGGCAATTGCGACACCAATACCTATGCCGATGCCGGTTCCCAAACCACCTTTCAATCCGTTTCCTAACAGAGACACGGCTACCCCTCCTTTCTTCTAGTTGACGCCAACCTCCTTTTCTGCAGAAAAAAAGGCGTACTACTTCCTTGATGCGGTAGAGACCTTGGACGTAGCAGACTTCACCTCTGACACTACGTTACCGAGAATCTCCCTGCTCTTCTCATAGAGAAGTATTCCGCCTACCAACCCGGCCTTGGCCACGGGTTTGACGACGGCACCCATTATGGGAATGACTATCGGCGCGGCAAGTGCAACACCGATGCCTACGCCAATACCCGTTCCTATACCCCCCTTCAGTCCATTTCCCAATAGAGACACGGCTAGACTCCTTTCACTTTTCTGGTGTCCGGGTAAATATGCCTTTCATGTTAAAAGGCACACCTGTCATTGAGATAAATTATGTATAAAGCGGGCACACTTTCCACAGTCGCTAAATAGTATTTTCAAAAAATAGATATATCTATTATGAGCCAAGAATAAAACACTCGTTGTTAGGTCCACTTGGCTATCCGTCACAGAGACATAACACCAGCAATGAAGGGATCTTCCGTGAAAAAAGACGTGCGCCCACCAGACATCGGCATGCTGCGGTGTGGCTGATGTGAATGCGTCAGAAGTCAGATAACGAAGGGAAAATTTTTTGTTCAAATACTACTTGTGGCGCAGGTCTGCCTGCTGTTATGACTATGACGTTAGGGCAAGAGAAAAAGGAAAGGAAACTGTCAGGTGGATGTGCTAGTATTTTTTATTTTAAGAAACGCCTTCACTATCTCGGGATCAAATTGTTTTCCGGAACCTCCCTTTAATATTCTGACTGCTTCTTTCCCGGTCAACGCCTTTCTGTATGGCCGGTCGGTGGCGGTCATAGCCTCTTCGGCTTCTGCCACGGCAATGATTCGTGCGTAGAGAGGGATTTGCTCTCCCATTAGGGCGTCGGGGTAGCCTCCACCGTCCCAGTGTTCATGATGATGCCGAATCGCAAGGCAAATGGACTCGAAGCCTTCAACAGACCTGAATATTTCTTCACCCTCTATGGGATGTGCTCTTATAATACCGTAATCTTCCTTTGTCAGGTGCCCCTTTTTTTCCCATACATCTTCATTACTGAGCATGATTCCAATATCATGGAGCAGGGAGGCCAATTTTAGCTCGTTATTTTCGTCAGCGCTCAATCCAAGCGACTGGCCAATCAGTTCCGCGTTATGCCTCACGTTCTGCGCGTGTCCCAGTTTCCAATTTGATTTATGTTCCAGCGCACCTATGATTGAATTTACGACGTCACCAAGCACTTCTATGGTGAAGGACCTGGTGTTGGCCATAACGTTGTTTAACTTATCCAAATCCTTACAGATTCTAGTAGTCCATTTGCTTATCTCACTTAACTGCCGTACCGGATTAGCGGTCAAATCTCCGGGATTCCGGATCTGAGCCGCCGGTCCGTTCTGCGAGCCGTAGGTGAGACCGTCTCCAATAAAGACCTCATGGAGCTGGATGTTCAGGGCAGTTGCAAGTTTCTCGAGGTTTGCGAGGCTGATATTGACCTCGCCTCTTTCAACGGCGCCTACATAGGTGCTGTGGAGGTCGGCCCTGTGTCCCAGTTCTTCCTGGGTAAAGTCACACTCAGACCTTATCTGCCTTATTCTGGCACCGATTATCTTTTGTTTACTCATCTAACATGTCCCGGCACAAGATGTGTCTTGAGGACCCCGCATTCGGCAGGAAGAACGCCCCGTACGGCCGATGTCATGAACAATGGGCCCTCAAAAAAATCTTTTGTTCCGTGCCCCTTAGGAGCCCCTCCTCTGACGATAAGAGCATATTATAGTAGCGAATTTAGAAATTTACAGGGATTTTTTTATATGACAAAAAATTGTTCAAAAGGCGGGATCACGCTACAAACGAGACGTGAGATCAACTCCTTGACAATACGTAAATCCCCGATACGGGGAACGTTCTTCTGACATCGGAGGCTCTCGTAACCACTTCAAACAACTAATCTTACGCTATTCACCCTCTTCCGGTTTGGGCGGCGGCTCGGTTTCGGGTGGTGGCTCGGTCTCGAGCGGCGGCTCGGTCTCAGGCGGTGGCTCCTGTGTCGGTGAGAGCGCTGCAAAATCCGTTATTACTTCCTCTGTGTACACATCCTCGACTTCAGTATCGTCTACGTCCTTTCTCATCAACAGATAAAGCACACTCTGGGCTGAGCCCACAAATGAGGCTGCAACGGCCCAGACAACCATCTTGACCAAGAACAGATAAAAGACAAGGACTATCGCTGCAAAGACCAGCGTCATCGAATTCAGGTCGCCAAAGGCAAACTTTGCGTGTGCAATGTAACCGTATTGTGTAGCGAGACCGGTGGGGTGAGAGAGGTTGTTAATGGCCGTAACAATACTCTGGAACTTTCCACCCATGCCCATGCCAACGGTGAAAAAACTGGTACTTACCAGCAGATTAACGGCCGTAGCAACTATAAACACGCATATAGTGCCGTAGACTGCGGCGGAGGCACAATATATGATGAATCCAAGCGGTTTCGACAGCACGTATGAATACGCCCTGCTCATCGCGTCAAAGGCGTCTGAACCGTCGGCACTAATAGTCGGGAACATGAGCCCCGATCCAATGGCACCGACTATACCCACAAAGAGTATTAAAAAGCTGAATACAAGGATTACCGGGAAGCCTACAGCGACAAGCACTTCCAGAAACTGCACCTTACCAATAAGCCCTCCGAGGACATTAAGTAGCACAAAAAACAATACACCGACCAACGGGACCATCGGTCCCCAGAAATAGGACCAGAATTTTTTTGTAGAGTACCTGATCGAATCAACCAGCCCCACTTTGGTACCCCTGGCATACTCGAGAGAAGCTATCCTGGTAATCGCCCCTCCTATGATGGACCATATGGCAAGCAGACCGCATATTATTAGTGCAAGGGGTACATAGGCCTTCCAGTCTCCTGCGGTAAAGGCACTGGTAAGATTATAAAGGATGTCGCGGGCGCCTTCCAGCGGAGGTTCGAGAAAACTTGCAAATACAGCCGAGGGGGGCACTTCAACTATCCCAAACACAGAAAAAGGCCACAAGACACCGCACACCCACAGCACGCTTGCTAATACGCCGACAAAACCAAGAAGAACCCTCTTTACGTCAAAGGCCGCCCAAAAGGCGTACGACATATCCTGCCAGTTTTCTTTTCTTTCAGACATCTTCACCCCTCTGTAACGTACAGAAAAACCAGAGATTCAAGCGCGCCCGTATAAGAAACGCTCCCAAGGACGGAAAACATACCAAAAAATACCGTGAAATACAAGGGGTTTTGCCGGGAAAGGAAAATAGGTACATTGACGTACCTCGAACCACAACACTACCGGTTCACATGGTCTTTGTTGCCGGTAAGGTCGAGGGTCTTCCTCCGGTACACGGGTCAAGCCCCCCGGGCACTAAACAAAGGCAATTGGTTGCTAATGATATGGCTTTCTTACCTACCGACACCACAAGACCATGAAGTCTGTCACTCACCCTTAGGCTCATCCGCCTCACCCATCCTGTCCGGTGAGAGAGGCCCTTCTATCTTGTGTTCTTCGTCCACCCACTTGCCCAGGTCTATGAGCTTACAACGCTCGGAGCAGAAGGGGAAAGAGGGGAGTTCGCTCATAGACTCATAAATCAGTTCCTTGCCACAGCTTCGGCAGTTTGTTTTAGGCATAACACCCCATTACCAGAGCGCTTACGTTTAAACCGGGGCGGGTGCAGGTCTCTCATGCCATAGGCATGTCCGGCCCCAGGCACAAGTCACACGATAGGTTCTTCTTCGCCCATTGCGGGGTCGATATCTACCCCCTCCTGTAAACCTTCAGTGGGTGACTCCGGGGGTCTTTCCGGCCTCTCTCCCGCCTTTTTTACGGGTCCTTCTGCCTCTTCTTTTGCTCCACCTTCCCCGGCCCCGGTTACGGTTTTCTTAGAGACCTTGACCTTTGCCGGTCTTAGAACCTTGTCGTGTAGAAAGAAACCCTGCTCGACCTCCTCAAGGACGGTGTGATGGGGGTACTCGTCGCTCTCAACCTCCATGACGGCCTCATGCAGTTCGGGGTTAAACGCCTGGCCCTCCTGCCCATGTATGGCCTTCACCCCCAGGTCGCCAAGGACCTTCAAGAACTGGCCCTGGATAAGCTCTATGCCGTGTAGAAATTTCTCCATGGAGTCTGTGTTGGACTCCGTGGGCTTAATGGCTCTGGAAAGGTTGTCCAAGACAGGTAGAAGGGCATGCATCACATCCTGGACGGCTAAGCGATTGAGTATCTCAATCTCTTTCTTCGTTCTCTTCTGATAGTTCTGTAGATCCGCTTTTGCCCTGAGGAACGAGTCAAAATACTCGTCTCTCTCACCGGCCTTTTTCTTGAGTTCGGAGTACTCCTTTTCTGAGACTTTTGCCTCCTTCCCCTCGAGATGCGTCTTGGCTGTATCCGCCCCCGCTTCAGACGTTTTTTCTTCCATCTCTTTCTTCTTTCCCTTCATCATCACCTGAAATATTCCTTCATCTTACGCAAAAAGCTCTTTTGCTTGGGGCTGAGGTTCTTGTTTTCTGTAGTTCCAAACTCTCTGAGAATTTCTTCCTGTCTCGCCGTGAGGTCGACCGGTGTTTCTACGACAACCCGCACCATGAGCTGCCCCTTGCCCCATCCACGCATGGAAGGAAGGCCATCACCCCTCACCGAGATAACGTCACCGGGCTGAGTGCCCCGGGGTATTTTCACCTTTTTAATACCTCCCATCAGGGTAGGCACGTCGACTTCGGTTCCCAGGGCCGCCTGGGTAAAACTTATCGGCAGTTCACAGACAAGGTCGCTACCCTGTCTCGTAAAGATTGGATTTGGTTTAACATGGATGTCACAATAGAGGTCGCCGCTTGGCGCACCGTTTTCGCCGGGCTCTCCCTGACCTGCAACCCGCAGCCTTACCCCACCCTCTACACCCGCTGGCACCTTCACCTTTATGTGATGTCTTTTCGCAACGCGTCCGTTACCGTGGCATGTAAGACACGGATGCTCGATTATCCTTCCCTGTCCCCCACACTTGCCGCACGTCGTGCGTAAGACAAAGAACCCCTGAGAGTGCTGGACCTCTCCACTGCCGCCACATTGAGGACAGCTCTTGGGTGAGGTGCCAGGCTTAACACCCGTACCCGAACAGGTATCACAGGACTCGCGCCTGTTCAGGGCTATGGTCTTCTCCACACCCGTTGCCACCTCACGCAGCTCTACCTCAACGTCAATCCTCAAACTCGCGCCACGTCGTGCTGCGGTACGGGTCCGGGCCTGTGCGCCAAAGAGGTCCTCAAACATGCCGCCGCCGCCGAAGACATCGCTAAAATGCTCAAATATCTCATCAAACGACGTGAAGTGGGCCTCGGCGCCCTTTATGCCCCCGCGTCCGTATTTATCGTAGCGTGCCCTCTTCTCAGGGTCGCCCAGTATCTCATATGCCTCTGCAGCCTTCTTGAACTTCTGCTCTGCGTCCTTGTTTCCGGGGTTCCTGTCGGGGTGGTACTTGAGGGCCATCTTGCGATAGGCTTTCTTTATCTCGTCATGCGAGGCGCCCCTGCCAACTTCCAAGACTCGGTAAAAATCATCTTCACCAACCAAGGCCATAAACCCTTCTCTGTCAACGGTTAAAACAAACAAACCGATATCATCTTCAAATCGTTATTATATTTTTGGCCTGGGGAAAAAGCAAGCGATTAATCCCCCTAAGCCATGCGCGGTATGCCCAAAATAATAGGGCTGCTCCATGGAGCAGCCCTAAATATTTATTTAAAACTGAACGGGCATCTCAGCCCGATGTTCTAAGCTACTTCACCGCACCTTCAACCGCCGTGACGCCTTCTTCTTCGTCTTCCTTGAGTTCGGTCACCATTGTCTCGGTGGTGAGCATGAGACCGGCGATTGAAGCGGCATTCTGAACCGCTATGCGCGTGACCTTTGTAGGGTCAACGATACCTTTCTCAAACATATCTACGTACTTAAGGACGTTTGCGTCAAAGCCCATGTTGGTCTTCATGCCCTTCACGGTCTCTACCACCACCGCGCCGTTCTCTCCTGCGTTTTTGGCAATCTGGCGCATGGGCGCCTCCATGGCCCTGGTCATTATATCAAGACCCATCTTTTCGTCGCCCTTGAATTTCTTTCTCGCCTCCTCAAGTGCGGGAATGGCCCTGATACAGGCAACGCCGCCGCCGGGTATGATGCCCTCTTCCACGGCTGCCCTTGTGGCATGGAGCGCGTCCTCCACACGGGCCTTCTTCTCGTTCATCTCTGCTTCCGTTGCTGCACCCACCTTTATTACCGCCACTCCACCGGCCAGCTTGGCAAGCCTTTCCTGCATCTTCTCTTTATCATAGTCTGACGTGGAGGCGTCTATCTGGTTTCTTATCTGGGTAATTCTTGATTGTATGTCGGTCTTCTTGCCCGCACCTCCAACGATAGTGGTGTTGTCCTTGTCCACGGTCACCCTCTGTGCACGGCCCAGCGCCGCGACGTCCAATTCCTCAAGCTTCTCGCCCAGGTCTTCGGTAATGGCCCTTCCCCTGGTCATTATACCTATATCCTCAAGCATGGCCTTGCGCCTGTCACCAAAGCCGGGGGCCTTTACCGCGCAACAGGAGATAACACCCCTCAGGCGATTAACCACCAGCGCGGCCAGCGCCTCGCCCTCAACGTCTTCGGCAATTATCAGCAGCGGTTTGCCGCTGCTGGCAATCTTTTCGAGGAGGGGAACCAGGTCCTTCATGGCAGAGACCTTCTTCTCGTGTATGAGTATGTACGGGTCCTCAAACTCTACCAACATCTTTTGTGCGTCAGTGACAAAGTAAGGGGAGATGTAACCACGGTCAAACTGCATACCGTCAACGACCTCAAGCTGGGTTTCTATACCCTTGGCCTCTTCAACGGTAATGACTCCGTCTTTGCCGACCTTTTCCATAGCGTCGGCCAGCAGCTTTCCAATGGAGGGGTCGTTGTTGGCGGAAACGGTGCCCGTCTGGGCAATCTCAGAGCGGCCCTTCACGGGCTTGGAGAGTTTCCTCAGCTCCTCCGTCAC
>JAZGAY010000167.1:0-6021 GCA_036475985.1 Candidatus Brocadiales bacterium | reverse complement strand
TTTTTCACCGTCGCACCCGCAGAGCGCAGGGCGTCTACACCGACCAGGGATTGCCCCCCCGTTGTGACCACGACCTCTACCAGCAATACCTCGTCGCCCCTGGAGAGTGGCCCCTCTATCTGACGCGTTATGCCGTGTCCCTTTGCCGACTTTCTGATGATTACGAACGGAAGCCCTGTCTTTATAGACAGTGCGGTGGCAAGGGGTATGCCGCCTATCTCCATCCCCGCAATTTTTTTTGTCTCAGGAGGAATCATTTCGGCCAGAAGGCCGGTTATGGCCCCCAGGAGTCCCGGCTGGGTCTCAAAGGCGTATTTGTCGAAGATGTAGTCGCTCTTCCTGCCGGAACTGAGGGTAAAGTCACCCTTTTTATAGGCAACCGCCATTATTTTTTTACCCAGCTCTTCCTTTGTCGACGGCGACTCTGACATGATACCTGAGGCCAAGGAACGTCGGAAATACGACGGTTACAGGGACTTCAGAACGAGAAATACTACTTATTTTAACATTTTTATCTCTCTAGTAGTAGCAGATTTATGGGGCAAATACCCCCCGTCATGGTGTCTATGACGGGAGGAGGCGCCTCCTCGACGTCTTCAGAGGCCTTCGGCATGGGAGGCTCATTTACCTCAGCGTAAGATACTGGAGTATCCAAAACTCATGCAGCAAAAAAACCCTGTCCATGTTATGCACAAAAAGGAAGCCCGGCACGATAACAGACGCCATAGTCAAGGCCCATTTAATCACGGCCAGGTCCTTCCTCCTCTTATAGTCTGTTATGTGTCCCGACAGCAGGTCGTGTAAGAGCATGCTCAATACATATACACAGGATTGTATCATAAAGAATATCAGCATAAAGCCGTTTGTTGTGCAGGATGCAAGGCTTACCGTATATCCGTGACAGAGTCCGCTTGCGACGAAGACCAGAGGGATGCCCGTGTACAGGCGTTTGCGGCCGGTTATCTGGAGGTATACGTTGTCCCTCAGCCATTCGTGCATGGGTATGTTCCACCTCCTCCACAGGCTGTGTGGAGACGTGGCAAACGCCGGGGCATCGAAGAATTCAGATACCTCGTAACCAATGATACGGTATATGTTTAGCAGTAGGTTCGTGCCGCACATAAAGAGTAGATAGTACTCGGCCCCCAGCGTGGCATAATTAACGGCGGGCGAGACCTGCCACCATCCCAGCCGACTGTTGACGTACAGTAGTACCACCCCCAGGACCCCGTGCAGGATGGCCACCAGGAGTTTTATTAGTATGGTCGAGGCGGGTAACGTACACGTTCCTCTCGGGAGACATCTGGTCACGTTTGTTGTATACAGGTGGTCGAATGAGTGAAAGAACTTCCAGAAATTCTTGTGGTTATCGGAGAGGGAGTCGTATCTGTTGCGGTAGTCTATGAGTTTTAGTATGTGTAGTGCGGTGTAGGACAGCAGGAGCCAGTTTATTATCGGGTTTGGCTGAGAGAATACGAGGGGTATAAGGGCCAGTGGCAGCAGCGAGCCCCAAAACTGCAGTTTTTTTTTAGCCCTGTGGTGCTATTGGATATTATGAGGTAACCGAAGACCCTGGAGGAGACGTTTAGAGCCAGTATGAACACTATAAAAGACCACCTTATATCTGTATGCATTATGGCAGTCACTTTCGTTGTAAGGTAATTATTACATGGGCATGCCGCCCATGCCACCCATACCGCCCATACCGGGCATACCGCCGCCCATGCCACCCATACCGGGCATGCCGCCGCCCATGCCACCCATACCGCCCATACCGGGCATGCCGCCGCCCATGCCGCCGGGCATCGGCGCAGCGGGTTTTTCTTCGGGAACCTCCCCGACCAGCGCATCCGTGGTGAGCAACAATGCGGCGATGCTGGCGCCGTTCTGCAGGGCGGTACGCACCACCTTGGTGGGGTCTATTATACCTCGTTTTACCATGTCGGTGTATTCGCCCTGTGCCACGTCAAAGACCTGATTGCCGTCGGTCTCCTTGATCTTGTATAGTACCACGTCGCCGTCAAAGCCGGCGTTTGCCGCAAGCTGTTTTATGGGTGCCTCCAACGCATTCTTGACTATGTCCCGGCCCGTCCTCTCATCGCCCGTGAGTTCAAGTTTGTCCAGGGTCTTTGCCGTCTTGAGAAGCGCGACACCGCCTCCGGGCAGTATCCCTTCCTCCTGGGCCGCCTTGGTGGCCTGAAGCGCATCTTCCATTCGTGCCTTCTTCTCCTTCATCTCCACCTCAGTGGGGGCGCCTACGTTTATTACGGCCACTCCGCCGGAGAGTTTTGCCAGACGCTCCTGGAGTTTTTCCTTGTCGTAGTCGGAGGTGGCGTCTTCCGTCTCCGTGCGTATCTGTTGAATCCTTCCATCAATGTCTTTTTTACTGCCGCCGCCTTCGATTATCGTCGTATTCTCTTTATCTATAATAACCTTTTTGGCGCCACCCAGATAGGAGAGGTCTACCTTGGGCAATTCGATTCCAAGGTCTTCAAAGACGGCGTTAGCGCCGACCAGGGCGGCAATATCGCCCAACATGGCCTTGCGCTTGTCTCCGAAACCGGGGGCCTTAACGGCCGCAATGTTCAGCGTACCACGGAGCTTGTTGACGACAAGTGTCGCCAGCGCTTCACCCTCCACGTCCTCGGCGATGATTAGAAAGGGTTTGCCTGACTGGGCAACCTTCTCCAGCAGCGGTATGAGTTCCCTTATCGTGGATAATTTTTTCTCGTGGATGAGTATCAGGGGGTTCTCTAAGATTACCTCCTGTGTGTCCTGACTGGTGATGAAGTATGGAGAGAGGTATCCCTTGTCAAATTGCATACCTTCAACCATGTCGACGGTGGTCTCGATACCGCTACCCTCTTCTATGGTAATTACGCCGTCCTTGCCGACGCGTTCGTTGGCGTTGGCGATGTGTGCGCCTATCTCCTCGTCGCTGTTGGCCGCTACCGTAGCCACCTGGGTGATCTCCTTCTTGCCGGCAACGGGGATGCTCATCCGGTCCAGTTCCTGCACGGCTTTTTCAACGGCCTTTTCTATGCCTCTGCGAATGGCCATTGGGTTTGCGCCGGCGGTCTTGTTCTTAAGGCCATCCAGGAAGATGGCCTCCGCTATGATGGTTGCGGTAGTTGTGCCGTCACCTGCCACGTCATTGGTCTTGGAGGCGACCTCCTTTATCATCTGTGCGCCCATGTTTTCGTAGGGATTTTCCAACTCTATTTCCCTGGCTACGGTGGCACCGTCCTTGGTGATGGTCGGCGAGCCGAAGCTTTTTTCTATTACTACGTTTCTGCCCCTCGGGCCCAGAGTGACCTTAACGGCCTGAGACGCCTTGCTTATCCCGTTGCTTATTATGCCAGAGGCCTCTTCCCTGTAGAAAATCTTCTTTACTGCCATGGTGCGCCTAACCTCCCACTAAGCCATGCAAAACAAGTTGTCGTCCAATATATGGGTATCGGTCTATCAACAACGGCCAGTGTGTCTTCTTCAGACTCAGACATAGATGGCCAGCACGTCATCTTCCGACATTATTAGATACTCGTCGTTGTCGACCGTGATCTCCGTGCCCGCATATGAGGTAAAAATCACGCGGTTACCCTTCTTGAGCGAGCTTTTAACCCTTTGGCCGTTCTTCAGAAGCTTGCCGTCTCCTACTTCAACAACCTTTCCCTCTTGGGGTTTTTCCTTTGCGGAGTCGGGGAGCACAATACCGCCGGCAGTCTTTTCTTCCGGTTCCACCCTCTTTACCAAAATATTTTCCCCGATAGGTTTTACATTCATGATATACATCTCTCCTTAATTAATTAATCATACGTAAGTTTCCTTAAAATCTCCCTTCCCCCGGTAGTATTTCTTCATCAACTGCTTCATGGCAAACTGCAGAGTGTCCATATTGATGGGCTTAGAGATCACGGCGTAGGCCTCGGCCGATATGGCCCGGAGCAACATCTCCTTTGACGCGTCTCTTGAGAGGAGAATGCATGGGAGAAAGACCTGAAACTCTTTTTTTATGAACCCGAACGTCTCCAGGCCGTTTATGTCCGGCAGGTTCATGTCCGTTATGAGCGTGTGGATCACCACTTTTCTGGCAATCTCTACGGCCTCCCTTCCAGAACTGGCAAGATAGGTATTGTAACCCTCGGGTTCAAAGAGTTCCCTTATGACCTCCCGGGAGTACTTATCCTTGTCCGTGATAAGCAGGGAATATTGCCTTCGATTACCGTACGGTGGACAGATTGCTACCATGTCTATGTTTTGTGCAAAATAAATGCCAATAAGAACCTTAAGTTTATAGACAGAACGCCTGGACATTCCTGTGCGCGTCGCGGTGCTGCCTCTGTGCGTAACACTTTGCAGTACCGGTACTTAGTATGGGTTTTGCGGTTTATGCCACCATTTATGAGGCCGGCAATGGGGATTTTTGCTGTAATATGTGGCGTGTCAATCTCCTGCCACAATGACAGTTTCCGTGTTGTCGTCAAAATAGCGTGTCCGATACCGTGATTTGATGTCTTATGGACAACGGTCGTTTCCGGTACAGTGTTAGGGGCTATTGACTTATAAGCGTTGGGATACATTGTCCGCCCTCCCAACAAGCTGGCGGGTCGTGCCAAAGGTCAGATCCGCCCTCCAAACTAACTGGCGGGCCTTCAGGTCTGTCCGGTTGCGGACAGGTTTCAAAACCTGTCCCTACATCCAAATAAACGACCATATCAAAGACTCGTTGATATACCCAATAACCTCCATTAGAAACAAATTCCCCCTTGACATTTAGTAGATAAAAGTGCTTTACTTGTTATAGAGAGCTTGAGTTCCACACCTGAGGATGAGTCCCGCATAAGCCCCTCTCTCTTTCGACAGGAAGATTTTTTGTGGGGGGATACTTGAAGAAACCTAAAGTCAAGCAAATAACCAGTTAAAGGCCTTTTGTCCGTTACACCGTCTTTGCCTTTAGCCCACCTCCGATAGCTGCTGCCCTCTGAGACCCGCTTGGGACTGGCAAAGATATTTGAGCGAAAGCACGGATATTATAGCCCCCCACACCACGCCTTTAATGGCGAGGGCCATTATGATGTAAAGGGGGAGGCAGTTATGAAGAATACACTGCCCACTTTGTCTGTAATCTTGTCTGCCGTATTGATTACTCTCTTCTGCCCTGCCTATACGGTCCAAGAATCCGAGGCGAACCAGCCACGGGCCACCGAAGTTAAAGAAGATAAGAAGGCAGAGGTCGTAAAACAACTGGGCAACCTCCCCGCCTTCTTTATAGAAAACCGGGGTCAGACCGCCGAGGAGGCCAGGTACTACTTCAAGGGCAGCGATACCGTATATTTCACCGACAGCGCCGTGGTGTTTCAAAAGATTGAAAGCCGCAGGGGTCCGAAACCGGAGTCCAATACCGATAATGCCGATAGTAATGATAACAAGAATAATGTAGGGGCACGGCATGCCGTGCCTCTACGCGATGTGGGTGCCGCAGGGCTTCAGCCCTGCGATACCCCGTCAGGAGAAACGGCCTCTGAACCACTACAGGGCGTAGCCTACCGGCTTGAATTTTTAGGGGCAAATGCCACCACGCCACGGGCCAGAAAAGAGCTGCAAGGCAAGGTTAATTATTTCATAGGCAACGACCCCTCCAGGTGGCACAACAACATCCCCACCTACCGGGAGATAGTCTATCCCGGACTGTACGGCGGCGTGAAGAATGTAGACGCAGGGTGCATCTCGACGCACCAACAACCTATTCGTAGGGGCGACTCTTGCGGTCGCCCAAACAGGGCAGGCGCGAGACCGGCCCCTACGTTGGCCCAGAATGACATCCCCGGAGGCATGATAGACCTGGTCTATAAGGGCGTGAAGGGCGGGATGAAATACGAGTTCATCGTCCACCCGGGGGCAGACCCCGGCGTCATAAAGATGTCCTATCGCGGCATAGATGGGTTGAGCATAGACGAATCGGGCAACCTCATCATCCATACCGCCCTGGGAAACGTAAAGGACGAAAGGCCGTATTGTTAT
>JAZGAY010000166.1:0-2999 GCA_036475985.1 Candidatus Brocadiales bacterium | reverse complement strand
GATGGAACGACCAAGGTCATAGGCGTCTTACACGACGTCACCGAGCGCAAGCAGACGGACGAAGAACTTAAAGCACTAACCGAATCCTTGGAGCAGCGCGTGGACGAGCAGACGGCCCAGCTGGCCGAGAGTGAGGAGTTGTTCCGGAACATGAGCGCCGCGGCCCAGGACGCAATCATTACGGCGGATAGTGAAGAGTGTATCTCATATTGGAACGAAGCGGCCGAGAGGATGTTCGGCTACTCAAAAGAAGAAACAATAGGGAAGAACGTGCACGAGTTAACCGCTCCTAAGAGGTACCGTGAGAGGCACTCAGAAGTATATAAGGAGTTTCAAGGGGCAGGACCGGGTTCTGCCGTTGGAAAGACGCTTGAATTGGCCGCCATCAGGAAGGATGGGACGGAATTCCCCATAGAACTTTCCCTTTCCGGGACAAAGATAAAAGGCAAATGGAACGCGATAGGGATAATAAGGGACATAACCGGGCGCAAGCAGGCCGAGGACACTATCAGGCACATGGCCTATCACGATGTCCTTACCCGGCTGCCCAACCGCATGCTCTTCGTTGACCATCTCACCCTGGAGCTGGCCCACGCAAGGCGTGACAAGAGGTTGCTGTCTGTCATGTTTCTCGACCTGGACGAATTTAAGGTAGTTAACGATACGTTGGGGCATACCATGGGCGATCGCTTGCTCAAAGACATTGGCGGCAGGCTGGTGAACTGTATACGTGAGAGCGATACCGTAGCGCGCATGGGAGGCGACGAGTTCACGCTGCTGTTACCGCGAATCAGTCATGTAGAAAATGTGGTCAATATTGCAGGCAAGGTCCTCGGGGAGGTTAAACAGCCGGTGATACTGGATGGCAACAGGCTTAACATCACTACCAGTATTGGTATCGCCCTCTATCCGGCCGACGGTGAAGACGCCGAGACGCTGCTCAAGAACGCCGACGCCGCCATGTATAAGGCCAAGGAACAGGGCCGGAACAATTTTCAGTTCTTCAGTCCCTCTTAACCCTTTGCCTTGTTAGTTAGATATAGCATGGGTGCTCTGTAACCCATGTGGAATGCTACATTATCTGATTTGATTGGGGGCAGAGCCCCAATCCTATATCTTTAATGAAAAAGAGATTGCTACGTACCCCTCGCAATGACAGAAGTGGGCGTATCGGGAGTCCGGGCGTGCCGTGCGAGCAGGATATGGGATTTTGTCGCTGAAATAGTGTGTGGTAGTTGCAGTATTATGTAAGCATCTGGGAAATATATGCCTGTGACGTAGCAGGAGATAAATCTCCTTAAAGGACAGCTACAAGAGGACCACGAGGTGAGCCTGTTTCAGTCTATCAAGGGCAGATTACTCATATTTTCTCTCTGCATATCTCTCATACCTATTTTTGCAATCACGACGATGGGCTACTTCCATGCCACGAGAACGCTCAAGAAACAGACCCTGGAATGGCTGACGGCGGTTGCGGAGTCAAGAAAGATTCACGCCCAGTCTTTTATGGAGGCAAAAAGCGCGCGGGCCGTGGACTTTGGCTCCGACGGGTTTATAAGAGACACCCTTGAGACGATTAACCGTGGGGGGGTCGGTAAAGGTGGCGCCGTTATTGCCCTTAGCGACTATCTCTCGTTGGAGAAGTGGTCGCTGGACCCGTTCATTACAGCAATAGCCGTTGTGGACAAGGGCGGCAGGGTGGTTGCGTCCACGAGGAAGAAGATAATCGGGCTGGATGCATCCGGCTGGGAGCCCTTTAAGGAGGCCATAAACAAAAAGTACCATCAAACCTATATCAGCAAGCCTCGCAACTCACCCTACCTGGATGCGAAGTGCATGTTTATCTCTACGCCCGTTACCTCCCGTAAAGACGGTGACACGATAGGTGTCATCATCAATGCCTATGACATCGTTGTCCTGAGCTTGATTACGGCCAACCGTGCCGGCATGGGTGAGACCGGGGAGGTCTATCTGGTCAACAGTGACGGGATAATGCTCACCGAGTCAAGGTTCACAAACGGCGCTCCCCTCCAACAGGTGGTGGATACCGAGCCAATTCGCAAGATTGCCGGGGGTGGTGTAAAGATGGCCGGCGTCTATCCCGACTACAGGGGCGTGTACATTGTGGGGGCTGCGGTGTATATGCCGGAATATGACTGGACGCTCCTGGCAGAGATAGACCAGGCAGAGGTCTTTGCGCCGTTAAGGGCGCTGCGCATCGTTGCGCTGGTTGTCGGGCTCGTCAGTGTCGTAATAGTTGTCCGTGTGGGGGTTTCCTTTGCCACTTCGGAATCAAGGCCGATAGAGGAACTGGTGGATGCGACCAGGAGACTTGCAAGCGGAGACCTGGGGCACAGGGTTGACATAAAGCGCAAGGACGAGATTGGCGTCCTTGCCGACAGCTTCAACACTATGGCAGACAAGCTTGCAGGGGAGATTGCCGTGCGCAAGCGGGGAGAGGAGGAACTCCGCAAGTTGTCCAGCGCCGTCGTACAAAGCCCCAGCACCGTTATTATTACCGACCCAGAAGGCAATATCGAGTACGTCAATCCTAAGTTTACTCAACTAACAGGCTATACCATTGAAGAGGTCATCGGGAAGAACCCGCGCATCTTGAAGTCGGGCAAAACACCTCCCGAAGTGTACAAAGACTTATGGGAGACTATCACCGCCAGCGGCGATTGGCGTGGAGAGTTCTGTAACAAGAAGAAAAACGGCGAGCTCTATTGGGAATACGTGTCAATTTCGCCGGTGCGAAACACGGACGGCGACATCACCCATTTCGTTGCGGTCAAGGAAGACATCACCGAGCGCAAGCGGGTGGAAGGGGCGTTGAAAGAGAGTGAGGAGATTTTCCGGAACATAGGCTCTTCGGCCCAGGACGCCATCATTATGGCGGATAATGGAGGGTACATTTCATATTGGAATGAGGCTGCTGAAAAATTATTTGATTACTCAAAGGAGGTGGCGATCGGAAAGGATTTGCATGAGTTAATTAT
>JAZGAY010000165.1:0-5739 GCA_036475985.1 Candidatus Brocadiales bacterium | reverse complement strand
GAAAGGTTTAGGGTTCTTTCACTTTCTATATCGCTCCTGGATTTGCCTGCTGCCAGTTCCACGGCCTCTGTTGCTGCGTCCAGCATATGTTGTACTCGTATCAGATCAACCTTTTCCATACTGCACCTGCGCGGATGAACAGACCTCATTCCGGAAGTACCTGCTCAGTTCCTGGGGAGTCCTCATGTCCACCTTCTTCCCGAAGATTTCAGAAAGCTCAAGCTCCATACCTGCAAGGCCGATATATCCGGGTACGTGCGCCGGTTCAAACTCTACAAGCACGTCCACGTCGCTGTCAGGGCCGAAGTCTTCCCGAAGGACTGAGCCAAACAGTGACAGCTTGCGGATGTGATGCCGCCTGCAGAACTCAGCTGTTTTTTCTTGTGGAATGTCCAGATGTACTCTGGTATTACCCATAATAATTAAATCTATATAACCTCCAGACACTTAATGCAAGATTTTTATAATTTTTGTATCAATATGCTGATTGACCGGGAATGCGGCCGCAAGCTTTCTGGATTTTTATCCAAGAGACGCCGCCTTGAGGACGCCGAGAAGAAGGAGTCGTATATTAAGGAGTATATTCCCCACATCGGCATCGCACTCAGGGAGATTTTAGACCTGAGCGACCGTCAGGAGAAAAAGGTCATCACAAACCTGACCGACATCCTGGAACGGAGCAGGAAACATTGACAATATTCACTAAACCGATTGGAGAAATTACTTATGAAGATGTTGTTGGCTTTTGCGAAAAAGTCAACCAGAAGGGTCTTTTCTAGACTACAAAGAGAATTTCCCGCCAAAGAATGAGAAGCTTGCTAAAACAATTGCCGCATTCGCAAATACAGAGGGCGGGGTATTATTAATAGGTGTAAAGGATGATGGTAACGGAAGACCAGAACCACCTCCATATATTGTGAATGTTCATCATCTTTTCAATTTGAACCTAATACAATTCTCCAATTCCTGCTCGGGAACTAATTCATACCTCGAGGCAACGTCTTTCAGGAATCTCTTTGAAGTTCCTGGAGGCAATTTGAACCTCTCATCTATCTCATGATAATGAACCAACTTGCCCATAAATAAGGACTCGTCTCGATTCAACGACTTAAAAATATTAACGCTATCATGACGATCTTTCTTGCACTTTTCTCGGTAAAAATACTGTTCGTCTAGTACTTCTTTGAATTCCTCATCTGAATAACCTTCGTATGGGCCAGAGTATATTGTCCCAGTACTTAAATCACTCTGGTCTACCTTTAAATCAGAATATTTGGGTAGTCGTGAAGTAATTGCACTTCCTTTGAACCCTTTCATATTTCCAAAGCCGAATTGATCGCAAAGCGTTTGGAAAAATAGCTTGACGTGTTCTGCTTTTCCGAGTGACAAAGCTTGGAGTCTACCAAGAGGTTCGGGTAAATCTAAGAAATCAATCTCCGGAGCACACAGTGGATATATTCGCCCTGCGCCTTCAATCATTCGTGACCAAGAAGCACCGACCTCAAACCAAATCCAGGGCCTGTTAATAGAGACAGGTGTAATCAATACGACAACGGCCTTTGCTTTATCTAGGTTATCTTTGACCTCATTTAGCCAATCAGCACCTGGTCTTAGTACGCCGGGTACACTTGAGGCAAACACGTGCACACCATTTGCAAATACTCGGTCAATTTCTGATTTTAGAATATTAGCAATCGGCTTGTCAGTTGATACATGACTGATGAAAACAACTGGTTTCTCAATCTCCATATCTTCCTTCAACACGCAATATTAATTAAAATACGAAAAATTCCAACTGTTTTTATATACTTTGAGTAAGATTTGTGCAAGCTACTTCTTGCAGAGTTTTTTGAGTTCTTCAAAATATTCGGGGAAGGTTTTGGTGACGCAGTGGGGGTCTTTGATTTTGATGCCCTTCGCCCTTAAGCCAATCAGGGCAAGGCTCATGGCCATGCGGTGGTCGTCGTAGGTCTCTATCTCGGCAGGCTTGGGTCTTCCGGGCGATAGTTCAAAGCCGTCCTTGTGTTCCTTCGCGCTAATACCCATCCTCTTGAGTTCCGTTACCAGGGCCTTGATGCGGTCGGTCTCTTTTATCCTCAAGTTCGCTACACCCCTGACGCGCGTCTTTCCCCTGGCGAATACGGCCACGGCGGCCAATGTCTGGGCCACGTCGGGACAGTCGCCGAGGTTAATGTCTATACCACTGAGTTGTTTGCCCCCCTTGACCTCTATCCAGTCGTCACCTCTACGCACCTGTGCCCCCATCTGTTTCAAAATATCGGCAAACCGTGTGTCACCCTGCAGCGAGTCTCTGGGGATTTCAAGGACACGTATCTTGCCCCCGGCGATGGCCGCCGCCGCAAGGAAATACGAGGCGCTTGAGGCGTCGCCCTCGACTTCGTAGACGATGGGCTCGTATCTCTGCCCGGCCTTTATGGTGAAGTGCCTGTGTCGGTCATGGGTGACTTTTACACCGAACATCCTCATAAACCTGATGGTCATATCCACATACGGCTTAGATACCAGTTCCCCCTTGACGACGATTTCAACGTCCCTGCGTGCGTATGGTGCGATTAGCAGGACGGCCGTGAAGTACTGGCTGCTCAGGTCGCCCCGCATGGTGGCCTTTCCCCCTTCAAGCCCGTTGGCCTTGACGATTACGGGCGGACATCCGTTGCCGTGCCTGCTTTTTACGTCCGCACCCAGCTGAGTGAGGCAGTCGAGGAGTGGTTGTATGGGCCTCTGTCGCATCCTCTCCACACCGTCCAACACGAACGAGCCCTTTCCCAGCGTGGCGAACGCCGTGAGAAAACGCATGGCCGTGCCGGAGTTGCCCACAAGAAGTTTTGCCTTTTTTGCCGATATGTAGCCTTCGTGCCCGTCTATGATGAACCTCTTGTCCTCCGGAAAATCCAGTATTATGAAGCCCAGTGAGGCCAGCGCGGACGACATGTATCTTGTGTCGTCGCTGAACAGGGCGCCGTTTATTATGGAACTGCCGGGGGCCAGTGCCGCCGCTATCAGGGCCCGGTTGGTCAGGCTCTTTGAGCCGGGGACGCATATCTCCCCCTCGACCCTTGCGGGCGTTATCTCGATGGAGGAGGCCCTGTCGCCGTGCGTGCTCGTCACGATATAAGTTCCCTGTAGTATTTGACAGTTGTTGCCGGCGTGGTCTGGCTCAGGAATATGCCGAGCTGTTCGTAGCCGCCCATCTCCTGAGTCCAGGGCAGTACCTCGATGTACATGCCGCCCGTGTCGCCTTCATGCATTATCCAGTTATAGGCGAGCTCCCTCCCAAGCCGCGGCATGAGTTCCACCACTGCCCGGCTTATCTCGCGTAAGGCCGTGCAGAGGGAATTTAGCGTCTCTGTGTCCAGGTGGTGCAGGTAGCTGCCGGAGGCCTCACCCACCACGATCAATGCCTGCAGGGGTCTTTTCAAGAAATACGGCACTAATAGTACGACGCCGTGACCGTAGTCCTTCAGTGTGTACTCCGGCGGGTTTTCGTTCAGTATGTAAGCTGAAAAGTCTTGACCGAAATTCTGCTTGAATGTCTCGTTATTCTCGAGTGTCCGGGGTTTCAGGTTTGAATGCATTATCTGGTTGTGGCCGTGGGAGACTGAGCCGCCCACGAGCCGGCCCACGTTCTTTATTATGCCGATGTAGCCGTAGTGGTCGCCGTCGGGAAGCCTGTGGCTCAGCGGCATGCCGGAGTCAGGCGAATGCAGCAGCTTTTGCTCAAACATGCACAGCCTCTCGAGCACGACCAGGACGTCCTCCTGACTCATGTTGTGGTAGTCGCTCCCGTGGAGGTTGCTGGGCCACTGAAGGAAATGTGTGCCGGCGGCCTGATGACCCGTCCGCGCCAGCGGGTTGGCGGAGAGGTCATCCTCCGCCGCGCCAATCTCAAACGGATAGACCACGGGGAAGAGGTTCTTGTTGATGAAGGTGAAGCCTTCTGAGATGGGAGCGGTGTCTATGATGCTTGTAATCTTGGCCTCACACACTATGCAGCCCTTAGAAGTGTTGGGGCCCTTTTCTGCCGGTGCGTGAGGGGTATCGTGAGGTCTCTTTGTCCTGGCTTCGGAATACAGCACCCTGTCGCCGTTTCTGGGGTCCACCTGGTAGTGGGAGGACGGTTTGTATTGCGCTATTAACGGGTCCAGGGCTATGGTGTTTATTATCTCTTCAAAGTTGGCCCTGCCGACGTCCTCATAATCAATCTTTGCCGTTTCCTTCTCCAGCCGGGACATTATTGATACCTCAAAAAAACTCGCGTGGTCGACGTTAATTAACAGAAAAGAGCAGGGGCATGACCGGGAGACTCGCAAGATGTATATTGTATTTTATCATAAATTCATGTACTTTGGGATTGTAGCTCAGACAAAAGGGTGCTTCAAGGAGAAAGTCACAACGGGTGCTCTCTAGCGGAGAAATCTTTTCCCCATCTCGAATTTTCTAAGGCGTGGAGTCTCCTTTGTCAAAAAAGCGGATAGTTATCGGTTCAAGGGGAAGTAAGCTGGCCATGACCCAGACAAACTGGGTGAAGTCAAGGCTTGGGGAGCTCAATCCTGACCTCGAAATAACCGTACAAAGAATCGTCACCAGGGGCGACAAGATAACCGACGTGGCCCTGTCGCGGATAGGCGGGAAGGGGCTCTTTACCAAGGAACTGGAGGTGGCCCTGCTTGACGGGCGTGTAGACCTGGCCGTCCATAGCCTGAAAGACCTCCCCACCGAACTGCCCGAGGGGCTGGAACTGGCCGCGGTGCCTGAGAGGGAAGACCCGCACGACCTGTTGATAAGCAGGCACGGCGGCAGCTCAATCCGCGACCTGCCGGAGGGCAGTAAGCTCGGGACCAGCAGCCTGAGACGGAGCGCACAGATACTCAGACTTAGGCCCGACCTGGAGGTTGTGGACCTCAGGGGGAATCTGGACACCCGGCTAAGGAAGCTCGAGACCTCCGGGCTGGATGCAATAATCGTGGCCAGGGCCGGTGTTATGCGGCTTGGAGCGTTCAGGGACGATTACGTTGTCATTCCATTTGATGAGGTGCTGCCGGCCGTGGGGCAGGGTGCGCTGGGAATAGAGGGCAGAAAGGATGACGGCGAGGTACGGGCCATACTGTCGTCCATAGACCATCCTTCTACAAGGTATGCGGTAGAGGCCGAGAGGACGCTTATGTATGAGCTTGAAGGCGGCTGCCAGGTGCCCATCGGTGCCAACGCACGGTGTACGGCGGACGGAACGCTGGAGATGGAGGCAGTTGTATGCTCCCTGGACGGTTCAGTGTCCATGAGAGACAGATATTCAGGCCCCACAGAAAAGGCAGCCGATATAGGGCGGACGCTTGCCCGCCGGCTCATAGATGCGGGTGCGGGTGAGGTTCTCAGAGAGATTCGAGAACGACTTGATAAAGAAACAGAGCGGTGACCAGACATAGACATAGAAACACTCCAAGGATATCCGTAGCCGGCGATAAGGATAGTGGAAAGACCACGCTTATCGAGCAACTGGTGTCGGCGCTTAAGAAGGACGGTCACAGGGTAGGCGTGATAAAGTACGCCAGGCGCGAGATCCAGATAGACCGTGAGGGAAAGGATACCTATCGTTTTTACCAGTCAGGGGCCGACGCCGTCTTTATTGCCGCTCCGGACAAGATGGCACTTATCAAGAGGATAGATTCTCCTCCGCCCGTTGACGAGGTCCTGGATGCACACTTTTCAGACGCCGACATG
>JAZGAY010000164.1:0-2470 GCA_036475985.1 Candidatus Brocadiales bacterium | reverse complement strand
TAATTAAAAGCCCGGCCTTAATCAACACATTTTTATCGGGTCCCGTGCTGGAACCGTTTCCTGCCGGCTGCTCTCACCATCGCACACTACAATGAAGGTATTGACCTTTTACCGGAAAATGCCACCTTTGCGCCATCACCACTGGAAATGGCCCCCCCAAAGGCCCCCGGAGGTCAATCTCCCACGGTTTTGGCCTTTGGGTGGAGGACTATAATTGTTCGTCACCCGCGTATACATTGTAAATATACACACTATCAGGATCATGGCCACCTCCATTTTTATATTGACAAATAAGGTGATTCCGAATAATTTAGACGGGTTACCTATTCTAACAAGCGAACGGCCTTTTGCGGCGTTCCGTTAGTTATACTGGTAGTTATCTGGCGTAAGGCAACTTAGGAGGAGAACTCGTGGACCCAGTAGCAAGAAATTTTGTCGCTGCCAGCGTTATATATTTCTTCTTAGCTGTATGTCTGGGGGTAATGATGGTATTTCTCGGACTTGAGAATAACGAACAACTCAGATTTGCGCACTCGCACCTCAACCTTCTTGGCTGGGTGTCGATGATGATATATGGCGTCGGGTATCATATTCTGCCCCGGTTTAGTGGTAACCCCGTAGCTTATCCACAATTCATGGCATACCACTTCTGGCTCGCCAACATCGGTCTGTTGGGTCTCGTCGGTCTCTGGGGCTACTCACACCTTTTATCCAGCGCCTTTGCAGTCATCTCGGTATTGGGTACGGCGCTTTTCGTAATAAACATACTTGCCAGTATCAGGCCAGCCCCGGAAACGGATTGACAGGTCTTAAAAGGAGTAATTGCAATATGAGCAAACCCCCGATAACAAAGAAGTCAAGTCTGGGAGACGTTATCAACAATTATCCGGAGACCGAGGAGGTGTTCAAAAAATACTTTGGTTCCGGCTGTTTCACGTGCCCGGGCTCCAAGATGGAAGACATCGCCTTCGGGGCCATGATGCACAACATGGACCCGGAAATAATTGTAAAAGAACTGAACGATGCCATAGAAAAGGCCGGTAAAGAGTCGTAACCGTTCTGCACGGCCTTATTCCATACATATGTCAGATTAATTCTGGTGGTAAATTGTTTTCTTCAGAAGGAGATTTATTCCGATGGTTGACATCGAAAAAGTAAAGAAGGTACTTGAAGAGATACGGCCTGCGCTGCAGGCTGACGGCGGCGACATAGATTTTGTCGGCATAGAGAACAACGTAGTGAAGGTGAAGCTTCTGGGTGCCTGCGGGACCTGTCCGAGCTCGCTGGTAACGCTCAAGATGGGTGTCGAGGCCAGGCTAAAAGAAGAGATACCGGAAGTGGAGTGCGTGGAGGCCGTCTAGGTCCCCTTTGCTAGAACACAGGCGAAAGGAGTAAAAGGCAGATGAGCTTAGTTTTGGGACCAATCCATCACTGGATGCACAAGAAGATAAAGGTCTCCGAGGACAGAGAGAAGGCAATCGTCCAAGGCTTGAAGGACAAGTACGGACAGGATGCCGATTCCTTGTTGGCCGAGGTTTATAAAAAGTACCCTGAATCGCAACACGGTGGCCAGGCCCTGGAGGAGATCCTGGCGGACCAACCCATACATCAGGGAATACAGGGCCTGATAGACGGCGTGGAGACCCGGGAAGCGGCCACTATCACCGCATTCTGCGGCAAATACGGTGACGAGGCCAAGGACGTGGCGTCCAAGGCTGCCCATCAGCACGGCCTGAGCTGCGGTCAGAAGGCCGCGGAGGAGAAGGGGCTCGGCGATGGCGACAAGACACCGGGAAAGGCCTTTGAGTTGCTCCTTGACAATTACTGCGACGGCATGCCCTGTGACAGGAGCGCCCAGGTGCTGGACGAGACAGAGAAGAACATCGTCTGGGACCACATATGCATCCATGGCAAGTACTGGGACACCGTCAATGCGCCCACCAAGTCCCTGTGTGACATTATTATTTCATGGACGGCAGGCTTTGGAGAGGGCATAAGCTCCTCTATCAAACACACCCGGAGAAAGTGTATGGCCCAGGGCGACCAGACCTGTGAGAGCAGTTACGAAATGGGCTAAGGGTTTCTTGCCGGGCCCTTGGCCTTTCCTCCCAAGAATTATAGAGCCTTCCGCATCTATCAACCCGCCGCATAAGACTGCATAAGACATGGACGAGGAAATTTTTGACCGATATTCACGCCAGATTCTCTTCCAGCCCCTGGGCGTAGAGGGCCAAAAAAGGCTTTCCGGGAGCTGCGCACTTGTGGTTGGCTGCGGCGCCACGGGCAGCGCGTCGTCCTCCATGTTGGCCAGGGCAGGGGTCGGCCGGCTTAAGATCGTTGACAGGGATTTCCTTGAGGAAACAAATCTGCAGAGACAATCCCTGTTCAACGAAGACGACCTCAAAACAGGTCTCCCCAAGGCAACACTCGCAGAAAAGACCTTGAGCCTGATAAACTCCTCCATAAAGGT
>JAZGAY010000163.1:0-6336 GCA_036475985.1 Candidatus Brocadiales bacterium | reverse complement strand
AGAGGACGGCCGCCCGCCGCAAGTCCCGCCTGACCCTGAGGCTTAACAAACTCGTGGCCACCGGCGGCACAAAGACCCCAGAGACCACGGAATAAGAGCTCCGCAGAGGCCCACGAAGACCGTATGTCATTCTGAGTTTTTTTGAGCGAAATCACGCCATAGGCGACCTCTTGAGGTGTCCCTGGCGGGATTCGCCCTCCAAGCAAACCGGCGGGTTTTCAGCCTCCGGCAAAAATCCAACCTTTTAGAAATTCTTCGTCGATTCTATATCGCCTGCCTTTGAAAGGGCGTATTTTGTGCACAGGGGGCCGATTATCTCAAACACCACGGTGGTTGCCACCGCTACGGTGAAAAATATATCCGCCGCTTCGGGAAACACCTGCTTCGCCACAAGGGCCATACCCAGCGCCACGCCCGCCTGCGGGAGGAGCGCAAGACCCAGATATTTTTTGACGTTGCTTTCCGCCCCCGCAATGTAGCCGCCGGGGGGCGCGGACAACACCTTCCCTAGAATCCTGAACACGATGTAAACAACCCCGATACCGCCCAGCTGCATAAACGCCCCGATGTCGAAATGGGCCCCGGCCAGTACAAAGAACATGATGTATATGGGGATACATATGTCCCTCAATGTGTCAAAGAGTGCAGTCGCCCTGCGGTCTATGTTGACAAGTGTTGCGCCCAGCGCCACGTTGGACAGCAGGACGGAAAGGTCGAGCCAGGCGGACACGCCTATCACGAAAAAAATTGCCGACAGGACAAGGACCAGGAGGTTGGCGCTGCCCTCGACGTATTGCGAGGCCCTGGATAAAACGACGGCTGCCGCACCGCCCAGGATTATGGAGCTCGGTATCTCCAGTATAGGATGGACGGTCTCGTATGACAGTAGATGCGTGTAGGCATCGGGCATGTACGACAACTCCGCAATAGAGAGACACACGGCAAAGGTTATGATGCCCCATGCGTCATCTATGGCCACTATTCCCAGGAGTGTGTTGGTGAAGGTGCCCTTCGCCCGGTACTCTTTCACCACCAGCATGGTGGCGGCGGGGTCGGTGGCAGAGGCGATGGCCCCCAGGAGTATGGCGATGTAGAAGGGCTGGCCGAGGATAAAATAAATGGCCGCGGTCACCAGTACACACACCCCGACGGTCTCAAAGATCGATATCCAGAGGATGGACTTGCCTACACGGCGGAGCTTTTCGACGGAAAGTTCCTCGCCCAGCATGAACGCGATGGTCCCCAGGGCAAAGAGTGATATGGGGTTTGAGAGGGCGTATATCTGCTCGTCTACGAGGTTCAGCAGATGAGGGCCGATGAGTATCCCGAGCAGCATGTAGGCAGTGACGGCGGGGAATTCTAATTTTTTAATTAGCGACGCAAGGAGGAGCGCCCCTGCCAGCATAGCGGCAACACTCAGGAAGACGTTCATTTTATTCGGCCTCAAGCAGGGTCTTGAGATGCTGCTCCGCGCAGAGCGCCAGGCCCTGGAGGTCATAACCGCCCTCGAGGCATGACAGTATGCGGTCCCCGCAGCAACTGTGCGCCACGTCCATGGTGGTTCTCGTGAGTGCGGCAAAATCTTCCGGCTTCAGGCCGAGTCCGGCTATAGGGTCTCCCGCGTAGCCGTCGAAGCCCGCCGAGATGATGATGAACTCCGGTCTGAAGTCCGAGACCCTTCCATTCATTACGTCCGTGAACAGCCGCCGATATTCCGCCGGTGGCGTGTCGCCGCTGACGGGTATGTTTATGGTGAAACCTTCCCCCCTGCCGCTGCCCGTCTCGTTTGCGGCGCCCGTGCCGGGATAGAACGGCCACCTGTGGAGCGAGAGATAGAGTATGTGGTCGTCGCCGTAGAAAATCTCCTGTGTCCCGTTGCCGTGGTGACAGTCCCAGTCGATTATGACTACGCGACCGAGTTTATGTCTTGATATCAGGTATTGGGCGGCGATTGCCACGTTGTTAAAGACGCAGAACCCCATGCCGCGGGCCGGCATTGCGTGGTGTCCCGGAGGTCGGACCATGCAGAATGCGTTCCTGCTTTTGTTCTCTATGATGGCGTCAGCGGCCGTAAGGAGCGCGCCTGCGGCATAGAGCGCAGCCTGGTAAGAGTCGCGAGAGAGTGTCGTGTCCGGGTCGAGCTGGCCGCCACCTCGTCCGGCAACCTCTCTGGCCTGGTCGATGTAATCCCTGTCGTGTACCAGGGCTATCTCCTCTACCGTTGCTGCCCGGGGCTTTGCCATGGTGCATCTGTCCCAGAGTCCGGTGGTCTTCAGGTGGCCGACCGTGTTCTCAAGGCGCTTATAATTTTCCGGATGATGGGCCCCGGTGTCGTGCTTGAGGTATATGTCGTCGTAGAGAAGAAGCGTCATGGCAATGTGTTCTTTAAACGTCGCGATTTAATACGGTTTAGATGCGGGTTTCGGACGCCAATTAGAGTTGATTTCTTTCCAGGTGTCAAATAGAATCTCTGCAATGAACAAGGTGCCGTTGTCAGACATTTCATTTGTTCTCAAGGAGTTCTTGTAATGGAAAAAATCTCCGACCAAGAACTCTTGGAACTAATCCGTAAGGCCATAGACCCGGACAGCATCGCCTCAGGCGACCCCAGAGTCACACGGAAGATGTTGAAAGAGTTTTTCGACCGGATGGGCGCTGCCGTTGGACCGAAGCAGGATTCAGGAAAGAAGAAGGTGGGGGGGCGTGTGCTAATATATACAGACGGTGCGTCGCGGGGCAATCCCGGCAGGGCGGGTATAGGCGTGGTCATCTACGACGGGGAGCATAATGTTCTGGATGAGATAGCTGAATATATAGGGGAGGCAACAAACAACGTGGCCGAATACAGGGCGCTGATAAGGGGTTTGGAGAGGGCGCTTGAATACCCCCCGGTGAAGGTTGAGGTCTTTTGCGACAGCGAGCTGGTGGTAAAACAGATGAACGGGCAGTACAAGGTGAAGGCGCCGTCAATACTGCCCCTTCACAGAGAGGCCCGGAAGCTTATAGGGAGGCTGCCAGAGTGGCGGCTACAATATATCCCAAGGGAAGAAAACATTCAGGCCGATGCCCTGGCGAATAAGGCCATAGATGGGTATCTAGGTAACTGTATGGACTGAGAAACATTTAGTGTTTTTAGGACTTCCGGCAGTTTGGGATGGCCTTTTGTCCTTGACAATCGGCACATATGGAAATAAAATCACGGTTTGCGTTTTAGACTCGAGAAGGGAGGTGGAGGTTTATTATAGAAACTACGTTTGGTGGTCTGATGTTCTCGCCATGGGCCTGCGGGGGCAGGGAGGATTTCAATATATGATACATTATTCGTGCGATATGTGTAGTAAGGTTATACAGAGCGAAGAGGAATTGAGGTATGTGGTAAAGATAGAGATTTATCCCGCCGACGTTGATGATGTTGAGGATGAAAACGGGGAGTTTGACGATATCAAGGATGATCTGGCAGAGTTCAACCTTGAGGGTGAAAGAGAGCCGGAAGAAGATTCTGACGAAGAAGATATGGAATACAAGACCCTACGTTTTGATCTCTGCTCAGATTGCCATAAGGCATACGTGCGAGACCCAATATTTGCAAAGAGTTACAGGAGTCGTTTCTTTGACAACTAGTCAGATGATGGGTCTTCTCCCGCCGTAGATAGTAAATATCCTGCGCCAAGAATTCTCTTACCAAGTTGGATAGTCGGCCAGACCTAGACCTGGACATAAACAATAGAACTATGGTTATGACGTTGGCGGAAAAGATAATTGCAGTGCATACGGATAGGTCTGCGGTCCGGGCCGGAGAGTTCGTGTATGCCGGGGTGGACTTCTGTCTTGGCAACGACATCACCGCCCCGATTGCCATAAAAGAGTTTGAGGGTGCCGGCATCGATCGTGTGTTTGACAGTAAGAGGATAGCGCTGGTGCCGGACCACTTTACGCCCAACAAGGACATAGCCTCCGCCGAGCAGGTACAGACGCTGAGGCGCTTTGCCGAAAAGCACCGGCTTGAATATTTTTTCGAGATAGGCCGGATGGGTATTGAGCATGCGCTTCTGCCAGAGTTGGGACTGGTGCTGCCGGGCGACCTCGTAATAGGAGCCGATTCCCATACGTGTACGTACGGTGCCCTGGGCGCCTTTGCCGTTGGCGTGGGGAGTACCGACCTTGCGGCCTGTTTCGCCACCGGGAAGGTGTGGCTGAAGGTGCCGGAGACGGTAAGGTTCGTGTTCGAAGGGAAACTGCCGCGGTGGAGTTCCGGGAAGGACATTATCCTCTACGTAATTGGCGACATCGGGGTAGACGGCGCGCTGTATAAGGTTATGGAGTTCACGGGCCCTGCCATAACGGCGCTGGCCATGGACGACCGTTTTGCCATATGCAACATGGCCATAGAGGCCGGCGCAAAGACCGGTATTATCGCGACGGACGGCGTAACGGAAGACTATGTGAAAAGCCGGGCGAAGAGGGACTACACGCCCTATTCCACGAACGGCAACGCCGGCGACGACAATAATATAGAGGTGCGTCGTTACGACGTCTCTGAGATCTCGCCGCAGGTGGCGATGCCCGGTCTGCCCTCAAACGTTTGCCCCGTGGAGGATCTCTCTGAGACGAAGATTGACCAGGTGGTTATAGGTTCCTGTACAAACGGCAGGATATCCGATCTCAGGATAGCGGCACAATTACTCAAGGACAGGCGGGTGCACCCTGCAGTGAGGCTTCTTGTCTTTCCTGCGACACAGGAGACGTATCTACAGGCGATGAACGAGGGCCTGATGGAGACCTTTGTGCGTGCGGGGGCTGCGGTGTCAACGCCCACCTGCGGGCCGTGCCTGGGGGGCCATTCGGGGGTACTTGCCGAGGGGGAGAGGTGTCTGGCGACGACTAACCGGAATTTCCCGGGACGAATGGGCCACCCCAAGAGCGAGGTCTATCTTTGCAATCCCGCTGTGGCGGCCGCGTCTGCCGTAACAGGCAGGATTACCCATCCGGAAGAGCTGTCTTAGCGTGGCCCCGGACCAAGAGGGTTTTTTTTCTTCATGCAGTGTAAACGAATCGGTAGGGATTCAATTTTTGTGTCAGCTTTTCGTTAAAGGAATGTAATGGCAGAGAAGAAATACATCGGTCTTGACATCGGTTCGGTCAGTCTGAAGGTTGTAGTAGTTAATGACAAGAAAGAGGTCCTGGAGGAGCATTACGTCCGAACACAGGGACAGCTACTTGAGACCACCTTAGACGTCTTGAGAGGCGTCTACAGCCGTATCCCCGAGGAAGAGATAAAGGGTATGGCCAGTACCGGTTCAGGGGGCAGGCTCCTCTCCGAGATCTTCGGAATATACTTCGTCAACGAGGTGGTTTCGCAGAGTAAGGGGACCGCCGCCTTCCACCCCGATGTTCGCAGCATTATAGAGATTGGCGGGCAGGACTCCAAGCTCATGCTCATGGAGTATGACGAGGCGATCGGCCAGGTTAAGGTGGCCGATTTCGCCATGAATACGATGTGCGCGGCGGGCACGGGGTCGTTTCTGGACCAGCAGGCGTCAAGGGTGGGCGTTTCTATAGAAGGTGAGTTTGCCGAGTTGGCGCTCAGGTCGAAGAATCCGCCGAGGATTGCCGGCCGTTGCAGCGTGTTCGCCAAGTCAGATATGATACATCTCCAGCAGGAGGCCACACCCGTACACGACATCCTTGCCGGACTGTGCTACGCAATGGCCAGGAATTTTAAGAGTGCCATTGCCAAGGGTAAAGAGCTGGCCAGGCCCATCGTGTTTCAGGGTGGCGTAGCGGCCAACAAGGGCATGATAAAGGCCTTTGAAGACGTACTTGGGCTCAAACCCGGAGAGCTGATTATCCCCAAGCACCATGCCTCTCTGGGGGCGATAGGTGCCGTGCTGATGCTCATGGAAAAGGGTGAAGACCATAGCTTTAAGGGGCTGAGTGCGCTGGAGTCGTACCTGCGAGATCGCAAGAGTGAAATAGCAGTACTTGAAAGGCTTCAAGCCGATAATTATGACATCACAACCCACTGCAAACCCATTGTGGGCAACGGCAGGGTAGAGGCCTATGTGGGAGTCGACGTGGGCTCAATAAGCACTAACGTAGTGGTTATGGATAAGGAGAAAAACGTTCTTGCGAGGCGCTACTTGATGACGGCGGGCAGGCCCCTTGAGGCCGTCACCAAAGGGCTCTTCGAGGTGGGAATGGAGATTGGCGACAAGGTGGACGTAAAGGGGGTATGCAGCACAGGCTCCGGGCGCTATCTGACGGGAGACTACATCGGCGCCGACCTTACGAAGAATGAGATAACCGCTCACGCCAGGGCTGCCGTTAACGCCTGTC
>JAZGAY010000162.1:0-13743 GCA_036475985.1 Candidatus Brocadiales bacterium | reverse complement strand
ACAGCATATCGGCGGCGCGATAGCCCTGATGTACGGCGACACCGGACACTGGCCCATATGGGTTGACGGTACCGAAACAAAGTCGACCAGCGGCGACTATAACACCCTGTATTCTGCGGATGGGACTATGCCGGATGTAGGGACTACTGGTTGGACCGTTGCAACAAATGCCGACGATTTTGAAAACCAGATCGTAAACAACACCCCGGGCGATGTTGCCGCAGCGGCGTATCCCACAACGGGCAGGCGCGCGTGGAGGGGCCCATATCTCGAGAAGGTACTGGGTGACCCGTGGGGCAGCAAGTACCTGATTAACGTAGAGTTCCTGCAGCCCGCGAACGTGGGCGGTGTGGCACCGGTGTTTGTGCTCTCGGCAGGTCCGAACAAGCTGGTCGAGACCGTATTTGATCAGACCTCGACCGGGCCGAGTCTCACCAGGGGCGGCGACGACGTCATCTTCCGCATCAAGTAGTACGGGTGTGGGTGCCGCAGGGGCGCAATAACCTGTACCCCTGAAACGGCACCGGATGAGATGCGGGTGCCGCAGGGTCGCTCCTGAGGCAGATTCGGGGTGCCGCAGGGTTTTAACCCTGCGATATCCACGGCTCAGGCAGCAACATTCGTAGTGGCAGAGTTTACTCTGCTTAATGTCGAGCAAGCTCGACCACTACACAGTAGGTAGGGGACGGCCTTTATGGCTGTCTACGGACTACAGAGGACAAAAACCGATTTTTGGAATAGAACCAGGAGTTATAGCAATGAGTCATAAAGAACAACCCTTAAGAGAAGGAGGTCTATTTGAAATGCGTTTTATAGAGAGGGCCCGGAGACTCCTTACAGGGCTCAAGAAAACCAAAGGTTTTACACTGCCAGAGGTAGCTGCGGTGGTGGCCATTACGGGCGCCCTGGCGGCAGTCATAGTACCTGTCGCAATAGACCAGATCGAGAACGCACATGTGGCAAGGGCAAAACAGGACGTTAACGGTATAAGCGCCGCTATCTCCCTGTTCCACAAGGACACCGGCGTATGGCCCGTCAGGGAAGATTCGAGTACTCCTACAGGCGTGACGATACTTAGGAGCGGCAACGCCAACGCAAACTTTACGGCCTTCGGGACAGAAACAACTGAGGGTAATGTGAAAGACCCTGCGCTTGCCGACGATTCGATGGTCTGGAGTAGCGGTGCCTCCGGTGCGCAGGCAATGGTGAACCACCTCACCCTCGACAATCCCGGCGGCTCGACCTCCACGCCTAACCACGGGTACATCGACGCCGACGTGAACTGGAACGGCCCCTATATGCCTCAGACGTTCAACGACCCCTGGGGCAGGAACTACCTGGTGTATGTAAACGCATTTGTAGAACGTTCGGTAGGCGGTGAAGACGTCTACGTGTGGATAATCACCGGCGGGCCGAACGAGACGCTGGAGACAGACGTTAACTCGCCCATCCTGAACAACAGCCCCGCTCCTGATAGCAAGGGATTGTCCAGCGTGTCTGATGACATCGGGGTAATGATGTTCCAGGCAAGGAGAGGCGTGGAAGGCATATCAGGCGGTTAGTAATACGGTCTGATGTGTTGCGGCGTATTTTTGGCAGTAAGAGACACGGTGGGCCGCGCCCCTTCGACGTAGGCAGACAGGGGCAGGGGCGGCTTTTACGGCTGTCCACGGACAGCCCGGTGGCCTTTGTGTTGGAGAATCAACGGCCATAAAGGCCGCTGTCTACCAGAGATGTTTCGGGACCTACGGTAGACAACGAGGTTTAACCTCGTTGAAGCGGGCGCCGCAGGGTTTTAACCCTGCGATACTCTCCGGTGGACGTAGGGATAGACTGGAGGTGGATTTAGATGGTCAAGAGGTTTAAGAGCACAGGCGGCTTCACGCTGATTGAGATTGTAATCGTGCTTGCCATAATCGCCGTGCTTGCCGGCATATTTTCCCCGACCCTGACCAGGTACGTGGGCGATGCCAGGATCAGGAAGGCCGAGGTGGACGTGCAGCATATAGGCAGCGCGATAGCCATGATGTACGGCGACACGGGACACTGGCCTATCTGGGCCACCGGCAGCTCAACAAAGGCGGCCGACACCGACTACAACCTCCTTGAAAGCTATGACGGCGACGACCCTACTATGGACACCGGCATCACAGAGTGGAGCGGAGCCGGCGATACCTTTACGGACCAGCTCATTGACAACGCCCCGCTTTACCCGACATCGGGCAGGCGCGCATGGAGAGGCCCTTACATCGAGAGGATAACGGCCGATCCGTGGGGCAGCAATTACTACGCTAACGTGGAGTTTCTGCAGCCTGCAGAAGTGGGCGGAACGAAGCCGGTGTTTGTCATCTCGGCGGGTCCTAACAAGGTAATCGAGACCGGATTCGACCAGACCGGCCCGAGTATTACCAGGGGCGGGGATGATATCATCTTCCGCATCAAGTAAACGCAGGTGCGGGTGCCGCAGGGTTTTAACCCTGCGATATCCACTGCGGCCGCCCCATTCATGGGGCTATTCATAAGCTCGATAAATCGAGCAGCTACGGAAAACGGACGAAGATGTAGGGACAGCCTTTATGGCTGTCCGTGGACGGGGACGAACCCTGTCCCTACTTAAGAGCCAGTAATCTTGCGCATGCAGGTAAAAGGATGAATAAGAAGCATACATACGGTTTTACGCTCCTGGAGATAGTGATAGTGCTGGCTATTGTCGGGATATTGGCAGGTGTGCTCGTCCCGACGATAAAAGGCTATGTTGGGTCCGCAAAGCAACTGAGGGCGGAGCAGGACACAAAGGCCCTGGGCGAGGCCATGCTGGCCTTTAACAAGGACACGGCCCGCTACCCCATATATCAAGTCGGAACGGCGACCAGCCCCAGCAACTCCGTGTTCGTGGTAACCTACACCGCCGAGGGGGACGCCCCCGCCGCCAGCGTAGACGCGGCCAGTTGGGGTTCTGCCACGGCCGATACGTTTGACAACCAGCTGGAGAACAACACACCGGCGTATCCCACTACCGGGGAATTCGCCTGGAGGGGCCCTTACATCGGCCCTATCAGGATGGACCCGTGGGGCAACAAATATGTGTCTAACGCCAGCAAGCTTCTGCCTAACGCAGACAATGCGGCTTGGGTGCTGTCGGCCGGACCCAACGAGACAATCGAAACCACGTTTTCTCAGGGCAGGTCATCGCCTACCATTGGAGGGGACGATATCGCCTATCGCATAAAATAAATGTGCGGCGTAGCGGCTTCTTACAACCGGATTTACGCCCATTGGCAGGGCCTGTTGAACGGACAGGCTGTTCCGGCGGGAAACTAAATATGAGGAATGAGGCCCTTTCTATAAAAAGATACGGGGCCTCTCAACGGCAAGGGTCGAGGAGAGCGGGCAGCTCTTATCCTTGCCGTTTTTATTTGGCCAGATACGTGAACGTGAGCAACCCCCGCATATATTAAAGCTGCCGGGTATACGCCTTCGGGACGACGACAGAAAAACACCCGCACATGCTCCTCCACCCACCTAGCTCCTGAACAAGAACACAATCACATTAACCACTATAGCGGCTACAGCAATGGGTATCGCTATAATGATCAACGTCCTTTGGCGTGTGGTAGAAAACCATTTCTTTTTCATGCAGGCGTCTCCTTTCAGTGACCCTCGCCCCTGTTAACGTCCGTTTACAGAATCCTTTTCAACGCTATGCCCGTCGATATCGCGGCTACTGCCGGCGCCACGCGCGCCATGGCATTTATGCCGTAAACTGTATAATATATTGCCCTGGCAAAGACCCTTTTTGAGCGGCTACGGCAAAAACGGCTGCCCCCGGGTCATTATTATAGCTCCCGCCCTTTTCTGGCAACGGCCTTTTACCTCCCCTGTGCGCTGCAGGGGGCTTTTCAGGGGTTTCGTATAGACAGGGACGGGCCGCAACGCGGCCGTCCGGGGACGCGGCCGTCCGGGGACGTACACGCCACGAGACCATCTTTACTCAAGCCCCGGTGCCTGCCCTTCCAGAAAGATGTTGAACCGCTCGAGGATGGTCCCCTTAACGGCCTCAAGTTCCCCCTGTGATTTGTGGTGTTCCGTGAGGGCCCTAATAGCCCTTGTCTCCTGGAAGGCCAGGTCGTTCTGCGCCCTCAACACCTCGATGTTGGTGGTCCTGCCGACGGAATACTTCTTCTCCTCGGCGACCAGCCTGCGTCTTGAATATTTCAGGGTCTTCCTCGTGTTCCTTACGAGTCTTCTGTTGGCGCGTAAATGTCTTACCGCCTCTCTCACCTCAAGGAGTATGTTCCGCTCCTGTTTAGAGAGTTCCAGCTGGGCCTTCCTCTTTTCATACTTGGCCCTTGCGTACTCTGCGCGCCCCTTCCTTAGACCTATGGGAATCTCAACGGTGAGTCTTGCGAATTCCTCCTGGAAATCCCCTGAAAGCAAGGATTTTTGAGAGCGGTCCATGTGTTTGTCCAACCCGCTGTAGCGTAAACCACCCTCCAGGTCCAGCTGGGGAAGGCGTTCGCTTTTCTTCCGCCTTGCCTCAATAGCCGCGTTGTCTAGCTCAAACTTTTTCTCAAAGATCTCGGGACGGTTCTCAAGGGCAATTCTTATGCTGTCGTCCAGGTCCACGTCTCTTACGTCAAACACAGGTTTGTCTACGGGGAGGACTGAAACCTCGGCAAGCCACGGGTCGCCACCCGGGCGCAAGAGATTAAGGATGTGCTTGAGCACATCCTCCTTGTCCTTCATATCTCTTTCGGTGATGATTATCCGTTCCTCTCTAAAGGCAACCTCCTCATTGTCCACTATCAAATCGATAGGCGCCAGTATACCGGCCTGCATCTTGAGTTCGTTGCTCCTCAGGAATTCTTCAGCCCTGAAAAGGGACTGGTGTGCAACCTTCAGGTCTTCGATGGCCTTCACAAGGTCCCAGTACGCCCTCTGTGTCGCATTTACAACGTCTATGGCTATCCTTTTGAAGGCGTAAAGTGATTTCTTCTTGTCGTTCCTCGCCATATAAATCTTGCTTCTGGTATAGAAGATGCCGAACTTTTTCAGCAGGGGCTGTGTAAAACTCACCTCAACGAACGTATCGACGGCCGGGTTAAAGGCCACGCCCCTGCTCGTGTTCCGCAGCGACTTCTCAATACCATAGTCAACGTTGAGAGTGGCCCCTATCGGGGTCAACATGCTGAGCGAGACGTCCAGTGTCTCAATCTTCCGGTGCAGTTCACCCGGTGCCACACCCGTAATAAAGGCCGAATTAATCGGGTCGTCGGGATTTCGAAACCCTCCTTTCGCCCAAAAGATAGGGTCAAAGGCGGCCTTCTCGACGGATATGTCTTTGTCTTCGATGAGCGGGTTTAATCTGGATATCTCTATGTCCAGATTGTTCTTAAGCCCGATGATTATGCTGTCAGTCAAAGAGATGTTTAAAAAACCGATGCTTGAGTTAAATTCAACGGTATGATCTTTCGGAGGAACTGTCCCTTTTTCTTCGGCCCAGGACGTCCGCCCCGGCAACAGGCACATCGAAAGACAGAGGCACAACATGCTCTTTTTAATCATCTTTCTGTCTCCTTACTTCACAACAAATCGGCAAAGAATTCGTTTCCACAGGGGGATGCACGTCCCATCCGGCTCACACGCCCTGCGTGCGGGCGTCTCATCAAACGGCCTGGATAAGGGACATGGCCTCGGCCCTGGTCGCAGGATTTTCCCTGAATATACCCCTCACCACAGAGGTCAGGACCTTTGAACCGGGTTTCTTCACTCCCCGCATGGTCATACACAGGTGTTCGGCCAGAATTACCACCAGTACGCCTTTGGGCCTTAGCGTGTCCATAATACTGTCCGCTATGTCCGTTGTAAGCCGCTCCTGTACCTGTAACCTCTTTGCATGCAGATCCACCACGCGTGCAAGCTTGCTTATCCCCGTTATACGGCCTCCGTCAGGAATATAAGCCACATGGGCCGTACCGATGAAAGGCAAGATATGGTGTTCGCAAACGGAATAGAAGGGCATGTCCTTCAGCAACACTATCTCGTCGTGGCCCGTGGCCTGTAAGACCTTTATCGTCTTGCCCGCATCCACTCCCAGGCCGGCGAATATCTCCTCACACATGTCTGCAACCCTTCCCGGGGTTTCCCGCAGACCGGAACGTTTAGGGTCTTCTCCTATGCCCTCCAGGAAAAGCCGCATTGCCTCCATTATCTTTTCACGGTCCATTGGTATCGTATTGTCTCTCTCTAAAGGAGTCCGTAGTCTTTAAGGGCCCTGGCGAGCTGCTGCTCGTGTGCCTCGCTCATCTCGCAGAGGGGCAATCTCACTTCCCCGTTAAGCCTCCCCAATAGCCGCATGGCTGTCTTCACAGGGATGGGATTGGTCTCAATAAACATGGCCTTTGTCAGCGGATAGAGCCTTTGGTGGATCTTTCTGGCCTCTTCTGTCTCCAAACCGCCTTTGAGGAACTTGTTTATCATGGTGCTTGTTTCTCCGGGGACGATGTTGGCCACCACGGATATCACACCCTTCCCGCCTATTGAGAGTATGGGAAGGATCAAGGAATCTTCTCCGGAAAGCACGGTTATGTCGCACATCCCAAGTATTGCCGTAATCTGGTCCAGGCTGCCGCTGGCCTCCTTTATTGCCACTATATTCTTCAGCTCGGCGAGTCTGGCCACGGTTTCCGGAGAGATAGACACACCGGTCCTCGAGGGTACGTTGTAGAGGACAATAGGTAAGTCCGCCTCTTCTGCCAGGACCTTAAAATGTCTGTAGAGACCTTCTTGTGTGGGTTTATTATAATACGGCGTAATGACGAGCGCACCGTCTGCGCCCGCTTTTTGTGCATATTTGGTCAGCCTTAAGGCCTCTCGGGTATTATTAGAACCCGTGCCGGCTATCACGGGTATGCGTCCCTGAACCTTCTGGACCACTTCAGAGATTACCTTTTCCTGTTCCTCATGCGAGAGGGTGGGAGATTCTCCCGTCGTGCCGCATGGAGAGATAGCGTTGGTGCCTTCGCTCACATGGAATTCTACCAGTTCCCCCAGCCTCTCAAGGTCTACTTCACCGTTCTTGAAAGGCGTAACCAAGGCCACTATAGAGCCGGTGAACATCGACTTTCTCCCTAAAAAACCAAGACAATTCTTCTCTGGAGTGGTTTTGAGTCTTGAAGTGTGGTTTTGCTAGCTGCCAGCCACCGCCGGTAAGCTATATTTATATATCAACTCCTTCATCTCTTCAACCGCCTTTTTAATGCCTACAAACACGGCCCTTGAGATGATACTGTGGCCTATGTGCAGTTCTTCGGCACCTATTTCTTCTACAATGCGGCCAACGTTCTTATAAGTGAGGCCATGACCGGCATTTACTCTCAACCCCATTTCCCTTGAGATTCTGGCGCCCTGGCGGAGTGTCTCGAGCGTTTCAAGCCGTTCGGCCTCCGTCCCGGCATTTGCATAGGGGCCCGTGTGTAGTTCTACAAATTCTGCCCCAACCTCCCTGGCAGCTTCTATCTGCTCTCGCTCGGGGTCGACAAAGAGACTTACCGTTATGCCCTGTCCCTTAAACCTCTCAATCAGCGGGGCAAGGACCTTTCTACCGGAGACGACGTCCAGGCCGCCCTCAGTGGTCACCTCCTGTCTACTTTCAGGTACGAAGGTGACCTGTGCCGGCCGCTCGGTTAGGGCTATTTCCGCTATCTCAGGGGCCACGGACATCTCGAGGTTCAACCTCGTGAACACCACCTGTTTGAGCAGCTTCAGGTCTCTATCCTGTATGTGCCTGCGGTCCTCCCTGAGGTGTATGGTTATGATGTCCGCACCTCCCAGGTCTGCCAGGGTAGCTGCCGTAACAGGGTCCGGTTCATAGGTCATTCTCGCCTGTCGAAGTGTAGCCACGTGGTCTACGTTTACGCCCAACCTGGTCATTTCCTTGCAACTTCCTCCGACATGATGTCCAGATGTATCTCCGGCAGCTCTCCGTCCAACTCCACCCCTTGCGGCAACCTGCAAATGAGCGGCTCTTTATATGGTCCGGGAGGCTTAAGGTCACTCACGTCTATGTACACCGACGGTGTCTCCAATTTGTCCAAGACTGACATGTGGCCCTTTACCTTAACGTAGATAAACTTTTGCTCCAGTTCCACCTTATACTGGAAACCCGGCGGCTCAAGCAGTTTTATAGCTTCCTTTTCGAAGTCCTTACTCTCAAATTCTTCCACTATGTCAAACCACACATTAACCACCCCTTCACACTCTACAAGTGCCGTTACAGTCTTACCGTCTCTATTAATCACCACCCTCTGTTCCAGCGGTACCTGCCATGGAAAAGTGCGATTCTGGTCAGGGGTTATATTGGATATATCTATAGGAAGTGTCTTTAGTGTTGTAGCGTCCTTGAGGATGTTGGCCGGACCCGTCACCTGTACTTCAAACGGGAAGAAGAACTCCCTGGTAACCATGTAGCCCAGCATCGGTTCCCCGCGTCTTTGGAGCTCCACCGCCAGGGTCTTTGTCTCCCGCTTTACAAGCGTGAGTTTTACCTTCCTTGGCCTTATCATGTCTAACTTGACCTCAGCGGGCAGATTAAAACTCCGCTTGTCGAGAACCACCATCTCCTCGATGGTATCCTCCGTCTCTCTGCCCTCGACATACACCCCGCATCTGGCAATAATTTTTCTTTCTCCAACCAGGCCAGATACGTAGTCAATACTGCTCTTTGGTCCATTAAGCTTTATGAAGATCGAACTTGCAGACTGGTCAAGCAACGTATAGCCTTGGGGGAAAGAGACCTCCAGGGGCACTGTGCAGCTAAGTTCGCCCGTATATTTCCCCGTGGCAAAAAGCCAGAGGGACAGGGCCATTGCAAGTGCCATTAATTTTGCACCGATATTATTGAACAGTGCTTCCTTGAGCAAGTCTATCACCTTTTGAATTTCCGCTATCGCCTTTAATCAGGCGCCTCAGGACGTTTCTCAGGCTTTTTTCATCAAGCCCGCTTGTAATCTGTCCCTTTACGGCCAGGGAAATGACACCCGTCTCCTCGGACACGACGATGGCGATTGCGTCCGTCTCCTCGCTCAGGCCCAGACCTGCCCTATGGCGCGTGCCAGAGGTTTTCTCCATGTCGGGGCTGTCGCTAAGCGGCAACAGGCATCCTGCCGCCACTATCTTCTGCTCCCGAATTATAACCGCCCCATCATGCAGCGGCGAACCAGGCCAGAATATGGTGTTTATGAGCTCGCTGGAGACGTTGGCGTCGACCCGCGTCCCAGCCTCCACAAAGTGATCAAGCCCTACCTTTCTCTCAATGGCAATTATCCCGCCCAGTTTGTTCTTTGACAGAACGAAGGCGGACTCGACCAGTTCGTCTAACATGGGAGACTCACCCTTGAAGAAGACCCCCAAGAACGGATTCTCTCCAAGCCGAACCAGCGCACGTCGCAATTCAGGCTGAAAAAGAATGATGAACGGTATCGTAATCATGGGCAAAAATTCTATAAGGAGCCAATCTATCGTATATAGCTGAAGTTTACGCACGATAAATAGCAGCATTACCGTCGCAATGACCAATACAAATACGAGCCCCCTCATGACCCCGACCCCGCGGGTGCCCTGCATAAAGCGGAGCATGAAATATAACATCAAGAATATGATGAATATCTCTACTGCCGCTTTAAAGACTATAAAAAAATCTGCATCTCCAAAAAGTCGATCCATGTCTCACTCTCTTTTAACGGCATCACATACGGCAGCCAGGCGTACCGCTTCGCGCACGTCATGTACCCTTACAATCTCGGCACCACTGTTGATGGCCAGCGCAACGGTGGCAAGGGTTCCACGCAACAAGTCACGGGCGCCCAGCGTCTCGTCCCCTTCCAGCAGGCCCCCCATGATGTGTTTAATAAAACTCTTGCGCGAAGTGCCCACCATAACAGGCAGACCCAGCGACCTCAATTCGCCCAAGTGGCGTAACACCTCCAGCGACTGCCCGGGACTCTTCCCAAAACCTATACCGGGGTCTATTATTATGTTCGATTCATTAACTCCGGCACTTATTGCCTCATCCACCTTCTCCCTCAAAAATATGGTGATTTCTGCAAGCAGGTCTTTGTAAACGGGTCTTTTGGGCATACGATGCGGTCTGCCCTTTACATGCATTATGACTACCGGTGCGCCGGAAGAGGCCACCACCTTCACCATGTCCTTATCGCCGAGACCGCTTATATCGTTTACAAATTGCGCGCCGGCCTCAAGTGCCTCCTCTGCAACGCCGGCACGATAGGTATCAACGGAGACTGGCACTCTGGTGCTTCTCGAAAGCTCTTTTATCACCGGGATTATCCGCCTGAGTTCTTCCTCCGGTGGAACAGGCCGGGAGTCCGGCCCGGTCGACACACCGCCTACGTCTATTATCCCCGCCCCCTCTTCTGTCATCTGAAATGCATGGTCCAGGGCCCTCTTCGGCTCAAAATAACGGCCGCCGTCGCTAAAGGAATCGGGCGTCACATTAAGAATCCCCATTACGCAGGTATTCTCTCCAAGCCGCAGAGTACCTTTCCTGTGGGTAAGGCTAAAAGACCTCTTTGCCGCCCATGGGCCAAAGAGGCCTTCGTCCAGTATCTTTGGGTTATATCCTGCAGCGACTTCTACCATCTCTCCTCCATCAGATTAACAATCTTTTCCGCAAGCTCTACAAACGCCTCTATCTCTCCCGTCTTGACATCCTCGTTCCTTGTCGCTATGAATTCCGCCGCCGCAGACACATTTTTTTGATCCATTAAGACCCTGCCCGTCCTTCGATCGACCCATAAAACGTCCGCAATAACCGTTACGCGGCTCTCCACGACCTCTGCATCGGGATTCTCTATAAGCACATGTTCCTGTACGTCTATTATCTTCCCGAATATGACCGTGTCGGCACGCTTCCTGTCAACAATCTGAAGTTTTGTCCTGAAGAGTATCTCTTCTTTTACGGCCCTGGTCAGGTCAAATTCCAGGCCGCGACGGAACGTCTCGTTATCGAAAATGTCTACATATATGCTACGTATGTTCGATTCGATAAGTGAACGGGATGTATAGCCGCAACCCGCAACAAATAACGCCAGAATTAGTAGTATACGGTTTATCACTTTTTGACTGCATTAATCTTTTTCAGGAAGTCGATCGTATCCTGTGACTTTTCCGCCCAACGCGTGTTGGAAAATCTGTTCACTACTCTCTTCAGGTACACCATGGCTGCCACAGGTTTCTTCTTGCGAAGATAAAATTCGGCGATCTTGTATTCCTTCTCGGCTATAAGGTCTTCGACCCTATGGATGTTCTTCTTCGCATCCTCGGCAAGGGTGCTGTCCGGGTAGTTTGCAAGATATTCCTCAAATCCGTCTCGGGCCTTCCAGAGGTTGTCCATGTCCCTGTCCCTGCGGGCCTCTAAGCTTAGTCTGCACAAGGGCATACGGTACATAGAGTACGGGGCCCACTCACTCCTCGGATAGTTCTCCAGGACGCCCCTGTAAGCCTCTTCCGCACTCACAAAATCCTCGGCAAGGAAATACGCATCTGCTATCTTCACCTGACAGTCGGGCGCCAAAGGCCCCTGCGGATTGTGCTCTATAACTCTCTCGAATATCTCGGGGGCCTTACTCGGCCTCACCTCCATAAGCCCTAACCCGGCCTCAAACTCTTTTTGATGCACCAGACCTGTTATCCTCGTACCGGGGAATTGATTCAGAAGCTTCTCGTAGGTCATGAAGGCCTTTTTGTACTTACCGGCCAGATAAAAGGACTGGGCCATATTATAATAACATGGTTCGGCAAGGTCTGAATCGGAGTGTTTGTCTAATACTGCCTGAAACTCCTTTACCGCACTCTCATACTCGCCGTCTATCATCATAGAGATGGCAAGCTTGTAACGCTGGTCCGGAACGCCTGGGTCTAAAGTCAACGGGTCTATCCAGCCTGTGCTCTTGTTCCACACCCAATCAGCGTAGACATTGGGCGCAGGCGTAGAGAACGACAAGGCCACCAGCAAAAACAACAAGACCAGACGTATCCGTCTCATGTCACCAACTTCCGCATCTCAACAGATTTATTTAATACGGCTGCTATGCATCCCTGGCTCAGCGACCTGAGCTCTTCGTATACCTTATCGGGCAGGCGCAGGCGGTCGCAGGTTGTAGTGCTTGAGCCAGCCAGAAAGACGGCTGCCCGAATGGCGCCCGGTGAAAGACTCCGGCGCGCCCCATCCCCTGCGCACCTCTTGCACAACAATCCGTTGCCAATGGGGCTGAAGACCGCCCCCCGGTTTTCCGCAAGGTCGGCACCACAGTCAACACACTCCTCCAACTGTGGTAGATAACCCAAAAGCCTCAGTGCCTGGAGTTCAAACGCACGCAGTATTATCTCCGTGTACTTAGTCAAAGAAAGGCCGTTAAGGGTGTTTAATAACAAATTAAACATGGATTCATTTTCGTCTGCTTCTTCGGTAAGCTCACAGACTAATCTCGCGACATGGCAGGCCGCATAGAATCGTTCAATGTCCTCCCTAAAGGCCCCAAACTCCCCCAGCGCCTCCCATTCCGTCAGTAGATGCAAGCCACCGGTTTCCTTTTGTATGAAGATTATCTCCATGTACGAAAACAAATCTATCGGGCCGGGGGATTTTCTCTCCGCACGTTTCGCCCCTTTCGCCAGTACGCGAATCTTTCCCTGGGACTTTGTGTAAAAGGTGACTATCTGGCTGGAATTGCTGTAATCACCCCTTCTTAGTGCTATAGCCTGTGTCTTGCAGTATCCCATGAGGTTCCCTGTCTACCACAATGTTCCTGGCACGTTCTTGTGCGAGACGCCCCGCACCATAGAGATAAAGCAACCCGGAGTAAACGGTCATGATCACCGTAAACCAGGCCGCAAAGTCTACCCACAACCAGGCCCACCACACACCGTCGAAATGGCTGACATAAAGCATAAGCGAGCACAGGGTGACACTCTGGCCTACCATCTTCCATTTTCCCGTCCAATTGCCCGGGAAGTGTATACCCTTAAAAAACTCCACATACCCCCTCAGGACACTAATGATTAACTCCCTTGCGAGGATGACCACTATCATCCATGCATCCAAAACCTCCGGCGCATATGCAAGAAATACAATAAACCCCCCGCATATAATTATCTTGTCCACCAGGGGGTCCGCTATCCTTCCAAAATTACTTATAAGCCCTCGTTTCCTCGCCAGATATCCATCAAAGTAATCCGTTATAGTGGCGACGATGAACACTGCCAGGGCCAAGTCAAACAACCCTAGAGAAAGGATAAAAAAGAACAATATGCCCATAACCAGCCTGAGCACCGTCAATTGGTTAGGCAAATAGTAGAAAGGCTCTATGAGCCTCTTAATTCCCTGCCGTTTATTCACCTGTCGGTAATCATTCCACACAATTTGCGACAAAGTTGTATCCCTCTTGATGTGTAATCGTTACTTTTCTAAATTCTCCCTGTGCCACCCCTGAACCAAATACTACGACGTTTCCGTCCACCTCCGGGGCGTCTCTATACGACCTGGCCAGCCAACCACGGCCGCCTTCCTGGGGCGCGTCCACAAGGACCTCAAAGGTCTGACCGACAAGCAGGCCACTACTCCTAAAGGTTATCCCTTGCTGTAGGGTCATCACCTCGTCAAGTCGCCTCCGCTTCTCCGACTCCGGGACACGGCCCCTGAGAGCGGCCGCTGCCGTACCCTCC
>JAZGAY010000161.1:0-5720 GCA_036475985.1 Candidatus Brocadiales bacterium | reverse complement strand
ATAATGTCCATTGCCTCTTCATTCTCTCCCATCTTGATCAAGACCATCGCCTTATTTGCCAACGCCTCTGAACTATCATCAATCTCGACGATAGTGTCAAAACACGCCAGGGCCTCCGCGTTCTTGTTCAGCCTCATCAAGGCAAGCCCCTTTCCTTCCAAGGCCTTAACGTTGGAAGGCTCAAGCTCCAATATCCTGTCAAACGATTCGATGGCCTCTCTGTACATTCCCTGCAAACTGCTGGCGACACCTTTATTGTAGAGCGCCAGGACATTTCCCTTGTCGATTGACAGTACGTCATCAAAACACCTTTCCGCCTCTTCCCACTCGCCCATTTTAAGCAGGGCAACTCCTTTATTACCCAGTGCCTTGATATTCAGGGGACTGACCGTAAGTGCCATATTAAAAGACGCTACGGCTTCTTCGTATTTACCAAGTTTGGCCTGGGCCATGCCCATATTGTACCAGGCCTCAAAGTGCACCGGATATATTCGTACGGCCTTTGCAAAAAACCCTAATGATTCTTTGTGCCTGCCCTCTTCACCGAGCGCTAAGCCCTCACTCAGCCACTGCTCTGCGTACGCCCTGGCCATCTTCTTACCCGCTTCGTTAGTCTCAAAAATCTTAATCATGGTGTTAAAGCATTCCAGCGCCTCGATACTCTTGTTCTGCCTCAAAAGTATCTCCCCCTTGTCGTACCACGCGTTAATGTCGTAAGGGTCAAGCTCTATTGCCTTATCAAACAGCTCAATGGCTTCTTTATACGTCTCCTCTATATCTATGACATTCCCCTTATCCACACTTGCCGCAGCATCAACCGTTGCACCATACGCACCCTGGGCACTGCGAGCAGCGCCTTTGTTGTACAACGCGGTGAGATTTTCCCCGTCAAGCAATAGCACTTCATCAAAACATTCGACAGCCTCCTCCCACCGACGCAATTTACGCAAGGCCACTCCCTTGTTCACCAAGGCCTCCATATCCTCAGGATAAACGTTCAGTACCACATCAAAAGACGCAACGGCCTCGCCGTGCCTGCCCAGTTTGTTTTGAACCACACCCAGACTATACCAGGCATCATATAGCTCTGGATAGAGCTGCACGGCCTTCGCTAAACAGCTCCGCGACTTCTCAAGCTCGCCCTTCCTGCGTAGTCTCAAACCCTCGCGGTACAACTCTCTTGCATATTCCCTTGTGACCGCCCTGCCACCTCCGAATATCTGATACTCGGCCGGGGGCAATTCCATTACTTTTGGGGTTTCCTCCGCAACTTGGACCATAACAGGTGCCATAGAGCCACTCAGATTGAGTCCGACGGCGATCAGCAATACAACAATCATACCTTCGCCCCTTCCGTTAATTCTTTTGCTCTTTCAATGGCTTCTTCTCTTGTGCGGATCTTTCCTTCCAGTTGCTCATCATAAACCTGCGTCAATATCTTGGAGAAGATAGGCCCGGGCTTCAGATCCATGGCTATGAGGTCGTCTCCGGTAAGTAAACGAACGGGCTTTAGTTCCTCTTCCTTGAAGCGTTCGCGCATCTGCTGGCAGAAATTGTAATCCGTAAGGTCACCGGAGCTGGCAAGTGCATCCACCCTGCAAAGCTCGGCCAGGAGGGGATAATCCTCGTGGGACAACAGCCTCTTGAGTTTACTTAGCCTCATCTTTCGCGCATCCTTAAAGGCCAGGTGTTTCTTGACCAGCCATTTTATCTTCTCCTTCTCTTCCCTGGAGGTCTTAAAGCGGTCACAGATCTCTCCGGCCATCTCCGCCCCTACTGACTCATGCAGGGGGTAGCGCATCCTGTCACCACTTTCTACAATAGTTACAGGCTTGCCCACGTCATGGAGAAGCGTGCCCATAGCAAGCGCCCATGAAGGTCTTTTCTTCAGATACGACATGCACAGGAGCGTGTGGACAAACACGTCGCCCTCGGGATGAAGGTTCTCCGGCTGTTCTACGCCCTTCATGGCGGCAACCTCCGGAAGGACCTTGACCATGAGCCCTAACTCGTCAAGCAGTTGCAAGCTCCTCTTCCTGTTGTCGTCCAGAAACATCTTTTGCAACTCCCCGCGTATCCTCTCCCAACTCACCCCGAGAATCTTCTCTGCATTCTCCTTAATAACCCATTTAGCCGACAGCTCTATCTTGTAGTCAAAACGGCTTGCAAAACGGGCGGCACGTATCAGGCGGAGATAATCCTCGCCGAACCTCTCGTGAGGGTCGCCTATAGTGCGTATAAGCTTCTGTTTAATGTCTGTTCGACCCCACACATAATCCAATAATCTGTCCTTAACGGGGTCGTAAAACATACCGTTGATGGTAAAATCGCGCCTGCGCGCGTCACCTTCTGCGTCGACAAACCTTACACTGTCGGGATGGCGGCCATCAGAGTATGGACCCTCACTTCGAAACGTGGCAACCTCAAACTGATGGTCCCCGGCCACTACAATAACCACTCCATACTGTTTCCCTACGGGAATGGTCTTCTCGAAGAGCCCTATTACCTCCTCCGGTCGTGCGCTGGTGGCTATATCGTAGTCAGCGGATTCGATGCCCATCAGCATGTCACGGACACAACCGCCGGCAAAAAGTGCCCTGTAGCCCCTCTCATGGAGACGTTTTACCAGTCCAATCGCAATTTCTTTCTTTTTATCCTCTCGGTCCATAACCCAATAGTCTACACTTACTTGATTTCTTGAACCAGGGCCTTAAACTGTCTGCCCCTGTCCACAAAGTTAACGAACATGTCGTAACTGGCGCAGGCGGGTGAAAGTAATACTATATCCCCCCTTTGCGCCGCACCCCTGGCAACCCTCACCGCTTCTTCAAGGGACGAGGCATAGAGGATCTCGGGGGCATCGCGCCCGTCTTTTGCCCGGGTAATTAGCTCACCAATGTTTTTTGCCGTTTTCCCCAAAAGTATAACACTTTTCGCGCGTTTCGCACACTCTTCGGCAAGGGCATCGAACGGCGTCCCTTTGTCATAACCGCCGGCGATAAGCACCACGGGCCGTTCAAAGGCCCTGAGGCCGGCAATGGCCGATTCAGCGGTGGTGGCGATTGAATCATTATAGTAGCGTACCCCGTCTATCTCACAAACGAACTCCAGCCGGTGCTCAAGGCCGGAAAACCCCCTGATGGCCCTTTCGATGCTCTTGCCCTCTACTCCCGTCAAGAAGGCCGTGCATGATGCCGTAAGCATGTTCACCACGTTATGGGCACCGGGAAGCTTTGCGTCCGAAAGGCAAGCGACCACGGCCTCTCCCTGCCCTACATTACCACAACGCAAGTGAATGTTGCCGTTTTCCAGGAAGGCCCCGGATTCAACAACCTTTCCGGCACTGAACCAAAAGACCTTTGCGCTCGTCTCGGCAGCCCATTTTCTAAGTTCCTCGTCATCGAGGTTCAAGACGCAATAGTCGTCGGGCCCTTGAAAGCGCATTATATTCTTCTTCGCGTCTATATATTCCGTAAGGCTTTTATGCCGGTCCAGGTGATTCGGAGCGATATTCGTAACAACACTCAAGTGCGGAGACATCTCCAACTCTCCCAGGTCATCCAGTTGAAAGCTGGAGAGTTCCAGGACCACCAGGTCACCTGCCTCTATTTCGTCCATATATTCGAGTAGCGAGTACCCGAGGCCCATGTTGCCTCCCACCCAAACCCTGCGTCCCTGCTGACGAAGCATCTCACCTACAAGGGCGGTAGTTGTTGACTTGCCCTTTGTCCCGGTGATACCTATTATCGGCGCAGGGCACAGCTTGAAGAACAGGTTCATCTCCGTCTCAAAGGGTACGTTATTCTCCCTGGCTATTTGCAGGAACCTGGAGTCTTTTGGCACGGCGGGGTTGACCATCACCATGTCCACGTGCTTAAAATCTCCTTCTCTGTGACCTCCGAGGTGGAACTCTATGGGCGACGTCCCAGACACATCCAACGAGGCCAGCGAGGAGGCCAACTGCTCTTCGGTCTTCAGGTCGGTGACCACGAGCCCGGCCCCCTGGTGCGCCAGAAAGCGGGCAAGGCCGGCGCCCCCACCAAAAAGGCCGAGTCCCATAACCGTTATCTTCTTGCCCCTGAACATATCCTTGTCCATTACTCCGCCTTTCCTCATCCACTGCCACTCACGCGGGATATGTCACGCCGCATCTTAAGAACTGCATCCTCTATCGCCCTCTCCCAGTCCTTCACCCCGTACTTCCTCTTCCATGACGGATTTTCATATGCAAATATTACCGCTCGAGAGGAGCTGACAACGGCACCGTAGCCATCGGCATCAAAATAATGACGCATATCCTCCGCCCTTGCCCCCTGTGCACCATAGCCCGGCACCAGAAAGAAGGCCCTGGGCATAAGACGTCTCAGCCGCCTACCCAGCGTTGGTGAACCCGCAGCAACCACAGCACCAACCGCACTGTAGCCCGATTTGCCCACAGTCCCCCTTCCCCAGCTATTCACCTTCCTTGCCACCAGCTCACAGAGCCTTTCCGTGCCGCAGCGCCTGTCCTGAAAGTCCCTGGAAGAGGGGTTCGTACTCTTAACCACAATAAAGAGCCCCCTGCCATGAGACCTTGTCATTTTGACGAAGGGCCGGATGCCGTCCTCGCCAAAATAGGGGTTAAGCGTAACGGCGTCAACACCGTATCCCTGAGCCGCAAAACCGTCTATATCCACCTCACCCAGATGTGCCTGTGCATAGGCCTCGGCAGTGTGCCCGACATCGCCGCGCTTTATGTCTCCAATTACAAGAAGCCCTCTTTCTCTGGCGAGCCGGATGGTCTTCCGGTAGGATTCCATTCCGTGCGGGCCCAGCGCCTCGTAGAATGCTATCTGAAGCTTAACCACACCCACATGCGGAGATATGACGTCTAAAACACGGCGGTTAAACTCTAGGACTGCGCGGCTGGCCGCTCTGAAGTTTTTTCCATAACGTTTAAAATTCTTCGCCTTAATCTCACGCGGCAGGAACCGGAGCTGGGGGTCCAGACCCACTGCTATCGGGCTGCCCTTCTCCCTTAGTACCTCGATAAGACGATCACTAAAACTCTTCAAGGTCCCCCTTCTAAGCCACCCTTCAAAGCTCAAAGAAATTACGTATTATCTTTGGCCCCACCTCCGTCAGAAAGGATTCTGGATGGAACTGAACCCCCTCAAGCACGTATTCCTTGTGCCTGAGCCCCATAACCTCGTCCTCATCCGCCCTGGCCGTCACCTCAAAACAATCGGGTATACTGTCCTCCTCTACTATGAGAGAGTGATAACGTGTGGCCTCAAACGGATTGGGGAGCCCTTTGTAAACACTCTTGCCATCATGGTGGATTCTGGAGGTCTTTCCATGCATCAACCTGCGGGCCCTTACCACATCACCACCAAACGCATAGGCAATACACTGATGACCCAGACATACTCCAAGTATCGGCAGTTTCCCGGAAAAATGTCTTATAACATCATTGGAGATGCCGCTTTCTTTTGGCGTGCACGGACCTGGAGAGATTATTATGTACTGCGGTAATTTTTTCTCGATCTCTTCAATAGTAATCCTGTCATTCCTGAATACCTCTACCTCCTTGCCAAGTTCACCGACGCATTGAACCAGATTATAGGTAAAGGAGTCGTAGTTGTCGATTACAAGTACCAATTTGAGTCCCTATCTTGACGACATAACCAACATTAATGTTTTTATAATATTAACAGAAATGCGGTTGGATTTAAAGATAA
>JAZGAY010000160.1:0-5646 GCA_036475985.1 Candidatus Brocadiales bacterium | reverse complement strand
TGTAGGCCCAGCTGCCATCGTAATCCCCTATCAGGTCGGCCTTAGGTTCTGTTTCCTCGGAAGCGGCATCTATTGCATCAGTAAGGGCATCTACTACGTCACTGGCAGTCGCGGCTGCAAATGACGTTCCACCAGTTTCAGAGGCGAGGTCGTCAAAGGCAGTTGCGGCCGCAGTATTTCCCCCGACAACAACCGGGAATACCACAACAGGGTCTACGGCCGCGGCTGCCGCTACCACAGTAGCCAGGGTATCTCCCGTACAACAGTCCGGGTCCTGGGGCGGGGCGTCACCCATCACAATGATTGCCTTTGTAACCCCACACCTCCAGTCCTTGTCCAAACCTGCGCCATCCAAGCCGGTCACAGCTATCGCCTTCTTTAGAGCCGCATAGACGGACTCTGGAGTATCCGCCCCCCCACCGGTTGATAAGGCGTTAATGGCTGCAATAATAGCAGCCGAATCTCTGGACCATCCTCTGTGGACAAGATAAGTATAATCTGATGCTCCACCACACGACCCGTCAGGGCAGTCTTTATAACTCACAAGTGCAATACGGGAATTCGGCCCCTTATCAAAGACGCTGTTAACGATGCTTGTGGCAGCCGACTGGACTGCGGCTATGTCGTCCCACATACTGCCGGTAAGGTCGAAGCAGAAGATCAAGTCTATAGTACTGGTTTTCAGGAGGGGTTGGATGTTCTTCATCAGGATTCCACTGTTGGATCCCGCCGGAGGTACCGACGTCGTGCAACTTCCTGCATGATGTATACCTATGACCTTGTTACTGGAATTCAGTACTGGAGAACCTGAACTCCCACCCTCCGTATCTGCGTAGTAAGTGAGTCCGTTATTAGCGCCGGTTACCGCTATGTTACAGTCAGACACGTCTACGTTGATTGCCTTAACCGCGCCCTCGGAAACCTCTTTTTTCCGTCCCCCAGGATGCTGGGGTATCCATATCGTATCCCCTACCGCAGGCACGGCAGTGCTTATTGTCATGCTTCCGTACTTCGTTGCCGGGTTGCCTTTTGTGCTGTCTTTTATCTTCAAGACCTCAAAGTCCAGGTCACAGTTTCTCTGTACGAGCGAAATACATTCGTATTTGTCACCCGCCTTGGCACACTGATACTCAAACAAGGCCTCGGCACTCGCAGCCTCCGTGTCATCTCCAATGTTGTGGGCGTTGCTCATCATGTAACCCTTGCTATTGAAAAGCCAGCCCGTACCATAATACCAGGACGCGCCACTCTGAAACAACAATCTTGCAACCGGTTTGGCTGCAGCTTTACGTGTAGCGGCAACCGAGGCGTCACATATACTCTCCAGATCATTATTGCCGCAGATTTTCTTGGGCTCTTCAAGCCCCATTGGCCCTGCAAAGCCCCAGCCATACTGGTCTATATCAAAACCATACCCGTTATTCTCTCCGTTGGCGTGCAACTCTATTACTGCCGTGTCTCCCTCCACGGAAATCGCCCACCAATCGCCTGTGCCTGTCAGCCTGTCTACCACATTACCGTCGGCATCCAGGACGGCAACATAATCCTTACTAAAGACCTCTTTGTTTGTTTCAGGAGAGGGGTCGTCTGACCATTCGCCCTCGAGAGACATGTTCTTAAAGTGGACCGTAATCCAGGTCGCCCCGGAGTGGGTTATTGTATGAGACCAGACGACTGGCTGGTCAGGGCCACCGTCGGGATAGGGATGGGGCGTGGAAATGGAGACATACTCTGTATCTCCAATCTGTTGTCGTGCTAGGCCCTGGGTAGAACATAAAAGGAAAATTAAACAGATCAAGGCAAAAGAATAAACACTTTTCTTATACATAATACTTCCCCCTTCAAGCTTGAGTATCATGTAATGATACTTTTGAAAAATGCAAAGTAATGCTGCGTATTGTCATTGCGAGCGAAGCGAAGCGAAGCAATCTCATATCCTTTAGTGAAATTCACTTACGAGATTGCTTCGTCGCCATCGGCTCCTCACAATGACAGGTTTGTACGTTTTGCAGAGCTCTCGTAATGTATGTTTTAGTTTCTGCCAACTTTTTTACTCTCAGTAATCCTCTATTCAAGTTCAAATGGTTCAACTTCTATTGGATGTTCAAGCCCGTAACCGTACTCAGTTATATCGAATCCGTAAGAGTTATTCTCCTTATCGGAATGGAGTTCTATTATAGCCGTGTCCCCATTGACAGTGCGCCCCCACCGGTCGCTTCTGTATGTACCAGTTAGTCGATCAACGACTTTGCCGTTTTTATCCTTAATGAGCACAAAGTCTTTATCCAGGACGTTTCTGCCCATTTCCCCTATTACTCCTTCTACAGAGAAGTTCTTGAAATGGACGATAATAAAGCTGGCCTTGTAATGGTATATAACCGCTACCCACACCGCTGGCTGGGTATCATCGCCATTGGGGTACGGGTGGGGTGTCTGAATATCTACAGTAGCCGTCTCTCCTACCTTTAACCTCTCCTCCTGGGCCATAGTACAAGTAACCGCCTGAATTGAAAGCGTGAGAAGTATAATACTTGAAGAGATAAATAATACTCCTCTTTTGAGCAGGTGCGTATTCATATCGCTGAATCGAGAGTTGCTAACACCTCCCCCCCTTGCGGCCAAAAGGCGCTGATACTACACCCCCTTGCAAGAAATTGAATCGGTTACCAAAAAAACGCCCAAGAATAAAAACATTGGGTATATTTGTTTAAAAACGCATTCGTCATTTTTCCCGCAATTACACTGTTGTTCTGCTGCTTTTGGGGAAAACAATCGGCAGGGATTCAGCATCAATTGTTGAGATGAGATGTCCCCCCAAAATATTTCTATATCCAGAACAAAATCCAGTTCTTCACCATTTCATAGAAAGTTTACCTCTTTCCAATAAAAAGTCAAGAAATTTTTTGTCAATGTGTGAAGAAACTTCTGAAAAATGCAAAGTAATGCTGCGTATTGTCATTGCGAGCAAAGCGAAGTCACGCTAGAGGCTGCGAGTCCGCCCGTTAGTTTGGAGGGCGGTCTCCTGAGGCGCCCTGACAGGATTCGTCTGTCTTTTTGGCGAACAATCTCTTGAACGCACAGGTGATTGCTTCGGGGCTACACCACTCGCAATGACCTTGTTTTTCACTCGCCGACCCGGACTGTAACCTCAAAGCGTTCAACAACCGACGATTCCCCCTCCCAGGGACGCCAGTATTTTAATCTTACCGGGCTGGCGCCCACCGACACCGCTTTAAACGTTATGGTCCACACACCTCCGCTGCCGGTCATTGTGGGTTTATCTGGAATATAGACGTCGTTTACCAGTCCCAGGACATTATCGTCTACCTCTTCAATCGCCCATGAGTAGCCGGTGGTGCGGTTGCCCTTAAGATGTATGACAATCTCGTCACCCTTGCGCAGCTTAAAGACCTTTCCGTCGTCCGCCTGTCTGACTATCGTCTCAGGGGGAGCGAGCAACCCCTCAGACACCTTTGTCCCACCGGTACACGCTATCGTTGAGGTAAGCAAGGCAATGATGACAGGCATAATTAGACACAGAGACTTCATCTTATCGACCTTTCTCTCATAATTTTCCGATACATCAATGCAGGTCCGATAGTCCAAGAAACTCTTCAGACAATCAAACACTTGACACCGGCCGGCAAAACTGCTTTCCTTAGTAAGAATCACCGTAAAATGTAGCACAAGCGTGAAACAAAACAACTGGCATTTTCCGTAAGAGTCTCATTATAATGAATTGTAGTAAAAGTCCGACTCAAAAAATCTCGTAATGAACAACCTGAGGACAGTAGTCACAGAGCAGTTACTGCCCCATGTCGAAATGCCGGGGAGATACATTGGCGGCGAGTGGAATTCCATCGTCAAAGACCCGGCAAAGACCCGCCTTGCGGTTGCCCTGGCCTTTCCTGACGCCTATGAAATAGGCATGTCACACCTCGGGCTTCAACTCCTCTACGGTCTCGTCAATTCTATAGACGACGTGGCCTGCGAACGGGTCTTTGCCCCGTGGCCGGACATGGAATCGCTCATGAGAGACCGCAACGTCCCCCTCTTCAGCCTTGAGAACTTCCGCCCCGTCGGGGATTTTGACGTGGTAGGCTTCTCGCTTCAGTACGAGATGTCCTATACCAACGTGCTCAACATGCTTGACCTCGCCGGCATACCCCTTTTGAGCAGGGACCGTGGGGACGGAGACCCCATTGTGATTGCCGGAGGTCCCGGCGCCCTCTCGCCCGAACCCATTGCAGACTTCATAGACATCTTCCTGCTGGGCGACGGCGAAGAAACCATCGTCAGGCTCTTAGAGCGGCTAAAGGAGCTCAAGGATGCCCCAAGGAAGGAGAAGATCCACTCGCTGGTAAAGGACATACGCGGGCTCTACGCGCCATGCCTTTATGACGTGAGCTACTACCCGGACGGCACCATAAAGGAGATCAGGCCCACGGCTCCGTGGGTACCCGCAACCGTACACACCGCCACGGTGACGGACCTGAACAACGCCTATTTCCCGGAAAAACCGATTGTGCCCTTTGTAAAAACCATCCACGACCGCGTTACGCTTGAGGTAATGAGGGGCTGCACCCAGGGTTGCCGCTTCTGTCAGGCCGGGATGATAAGACGCCCGACTCGTGTACGCACGGTAAAGACGCTCCTAAGGCAGGCCGAAAGCTGTTACCGAAACACCGGTCAGGACGAGATCTCCCTTGCGGCGCTGTCGATAAGCGACTACCCGTGGCTGGAAGAGCTCCTCTCTGAACTGCAGGGAAAGTTTGACTCGAGAAAAGTAAACATATCGCTTCCATCTCTCAGGGTCTCAGACGTTCTCGAACGCATACCCCCGTTCCTGAACACCGTACGCAAATCCAGTCTCACCCTCGCCCCCGAAGCCGCCACGCCCGAGATGAAAAAGAGGATTAACAAAGACATAAATAACAACGACCTCTATAAGGGAGTAAAAAAGGCCTATGAGCTCGGGTGGAGGATGGTAAAACTCTACTTTATGGTCGGGTTCCCTGAGGAACGGGATGAAGACATAGACGCCATAGTGGAACTGGCGTACAACGTATCAAATATAAAGAAGGAAGTCGACGGTTCACCTGCCCAGGTTAATCTAACCGTTGCGCCCTTTGTGCCAAAGGCCCACACGCCTTTCCAATGGGAACCGATGGTCTCTCTCGAAAAGATACGCAACATAAAGGAAAGACTGAGGAATAAGATAAGACACCGCCGCATAAGACTAAAATTCCATAACCCCGAACGCAGCGTGCTTGAAGGGATAATGGCAAGGGGTGACAGAAGACTCGGCAACGTCATACACAGGGCGTGGGAACTGGGATGCAGGTTTGACTCCTGGGAGGACCATTTTGACTTCCCGAGGTGGCAGGCCGCATTCAAAGACGTAGGATCAAACATGGAGTTCTACCTTACCCGGAGAAGAGGCAGCGAAGAGGTCCTTCCCTGGGACCACATAAGTGCCGGTCTCACGAACGGATTCCTGATAGACGAAAAATCGAAGTCCGCACAGGGAGTCCTCACGGAGGACTGTTTTGACGGCGATTGCCCCGATTGCGGCGCATGTCCCCGCTCACACAGCTACCAGGAGGCAGTATAGAGTAATGGCGTTAGTTTATCTGGGCCTGGGGG
>JAZGAY010000016.1:0-3222 GCA_036475985.1 Candidatus Brocadiales bacterium | reverse complement strand
AGGCGCAGAGGATAATCGAGGCCTATGCAGAGAGATTTAAGACCACGGAATGCGCTGAAGTTACAAAGGTGTGGAGGGAAAAAGGAGAATTTAACACCCCCGAAAGGAGAAAATTTTGCAGCGCCATCGTACGCTACATGGCCCGTGAGACGGAAAAGATACTCGGTGAGAGGGGTAACGAATGAAGTACGCTTAAAATAGCGTGAGACTCCTGAGAAATGCAACGACAGTCGTTAGCATTATTATGCATTCTTTTGTGTTCTTGCAGGGCTTTCAGCGTCTATATCTGAAAAAAGCGGGTACTCCGGGGTCTTGGCCCCGGGTACCCGCTCTTACTATTATCTATCTTCCAAAAACCTTGGACAGAACGCCCTCGGCACTTGACGTCCGGGTGGTCTCATGGCTTACCCGGGAGGCCAAAGATTATTGTGCCTGCCACTTGGTCCTGTACCACAGGAGATTGCCTTCGGGGTCAAACTTTGCCACCCAGAAGGCCCTTCCCAGGTCTTCTCCCTCCGGGCCGTAGAGATATGAACTCCCGGAGGCTATGTACCCTCCGTCATCGGTCTGCCGGATGGAAGTAACCATGTCGTAATAGTCTTCACCAAATACCTTATGCCACTGGACGTTCCCTTCGGCGTCGAGTTTGATTATCCAGCTATCCCCGTTGGTGCCATAGGAAGACGTACTGCCGGCTACTATGTAGCCGCCGTCAGCGGTCTGCTGGACGGAATAGGCGACGTCATCCTCTTCTCCTCCATAGGTTATCTGCCACTCAGTTTCGCCGGTGGAATCAAGTTTTACCACCCAGAGGTCTTCCCCGCCGGAACCAAAGGATTCTGTGCTGCCGGCTACAACATAGCCCCCGTCGTCGGTCAGCCAGACGTCGTTTATCTCCTCGTCAGACTCTCCGCCGAAGACCTTCGACCATTGCTTGTTTCCCTCGGCGTTGAGCCTCACTATCCAGCCGTCTTTCAGCCCGGAATCGAGGCTTATTGTCTCGCCTACAACCGTGAACCCGCCGTCAGGGGTCTGCTTTGCGGCGTTAACAAAGTCGTGGCCTCCCATACCGAAGGTCTTCTGCCACTTTATATGTCCTTCAGGGCTTAGCTTTACTATCCAGCCTTCGGCATCTCCACCGGGAGTTGTTGAGGAGCCGGCCAGCATATAACCGCCGTCGCCGGTCTGTTGCACGGAGTTGAACAAGTCATCCTGGTCGTCTGCGCCGTAGTTTTCCTGCCACTGCTCGTTTCCCTGGGAGTCAACCTTCAACAACCAGCCGTCAGCGAGTTTGGTATCGGGCGAATACGCATGGCCGGCTACCGCATAGCCCCCATCGTCGGTCTGAATGACGGTACCGGCTATGTCAGACTGACTTCCTCCAAAGGTGTCGAACCACTGGGGGTTTCCGTCACCATCCAGCTTCATCAACCAGCAATCGACCAGGTTGGCACCGGTCGGGTCAAGCGCGCCGCCGATCACCATGTATCCGTTATCGTCGGTCGGTATGGCGGCAACAGACCAGACATGTACACCCTCTTTGGGTGTGGCCGACTGTGCGTAAGAAACGCTTGCGGTGAATAAGAAGGTCGCAGAAAGCAGAATACAAAAAACGGGATATAACAAGAAAGTTTTTGTTTTGCCGGTATTTCTTCCGGCAGGGTGAATCTGATGTTGATAGGACATATTTACCGTTCCTCCCCTAAAGAAAACTCCCCTCGTCCGTGGTATCCAAACAAGCTCCGGATACTCATACCTCAACCGCCAGGGAGATGCAAACGCGGAATAGAGACTGCATTAGACCTCAAACCCTCGTCGCTCTTTACCCGCAGGTATAGACCCAAACCGCTTTTTCTAAACAATCTATTTACTCTGTGGTAAAAGTCAACACATTTTTTTAATGAGTACAACGGCCTCAAGGGTTTTTTTCGGTACGCGGCCTTTACGGCCTTGCTGTTTTATCTCTTGGCGCGCGACTTATTTATGAGAGCTGCGGCGTAGCCGGCGCCGAAGCCGTTGTCTATGTTTACAACCGTTACCCCTTCGGAACAGGTGTTCAGCATGGTGAGGAGCGGTGATATGCCGCCAAAACTTGCCCCGTAGCCCACGCTGGTCGGTACGCCGATTACCGGGCAGTCTACCAGTCCGCTCACAACCCCGGGCAGTGCGCCTTCCATGCCGGCGACTACTACGATGACGTTTGCCTGAGACAGCTCCTTACGATGCCCAAGTAGCCTGTGGATGCCGGCAACACCTGCGTCATAAATGGCCTTCACGTTGTTACCCATCAGTTCCGCCGTGACCCTGGCCTCCTCGGCCACCGGTATGTCAAGCGTCCCCGCAGTAATAACCAGAATCAGCCCCTTTTGTGTCTTGCGCCGGGTCTGTTTTACGGTTATGGCCCTGGCGGTCTCGTTATACTCCGCCTTTGGAAAATCCTTGAGCATTGCCTGGTAGATCTCCGGGCCTGCCCTGGTGGCTAAGATGTCGCTTTCGCCCCGGGCAATCTCTCGTGCTATTTTTACTATCTGTTCGGGCGTCTTTCCCTGACAGAATATGACCTCCGGGAAGCCACGCCGCAATGTCCGGTGGCTGTCGACCTTTGCAAAACCTACGTCCTTGTAAGGGAGGTCCTTGAGGTGTTCCATGGCCTCTTCCATAGAGTACTTGCCGTTCCGAACCCTGGTCAGTATCTTTTTGATAAGGTTTATATCCATGTTTTCGTTGTTGCCGGGCCTAGGCCACCGCTTCAACCTCTAAGGTGGCGAAATTCCTTTCAAGATATTTATAGTAGCCCAGGCTGGCGACCATTGCGGCGTTATCTGTGCATAATGTTGGTGAAGGGCAGTAAAGCTTAACGGGAATTTCTCCCAGGGCCTGCGAGAATCTCTCTCTTAGCCTTGAATTACAGCTTACGCCACCACCAAGGATTACTCCGCCCACTCGATGTCTCTTCAGTGCAAGAAGGGTCTTGTTAACCAGGACGTCCACAACGGCCTCCTGGAAACTGGCGGATATGTCGGCAACCTCCCGCCGGTTTAATTCGCCCTTCCGCCCCTTCACATCTTGACAGTGGTACAGTACGGCGGTTTTCAGGCCGCTAAAACTGAAGTCCAGGGAACCGGGTTCCAGGTATGAACGCGGGAACGGGACGGAAGCAGGATTGCCGCCCAGGGAGATTCGGTCAATCTCCGGGCCTCCAGGGTAACCCAGACCCAAGAG
>JAZGAY010000159.1:0-4149 GCA_036475985.1 Candidatus Brocadiales bacterium | reverse complement strand
CCGTCTCCCTGTACCCTTACGGGGTAGATAACGATCTCCGTTTGAGGCGACCTTGTGCGTATGATTTTTAGCATATCCTTCAGGGCCGCGCCGCTTGCAGAACTTACAATAGCCACCCGTCGGGGCAGAAAGGGCAATGGCTTCTTATGAGCGAGGTCAAAGAGGCCTTCCTTCTCCAACCGGTCTTTTAGCTGTACGAACGCAAGCTGCAGGGCACCTATGCCCCTGGGTTCTATGGCCTCAATTATGAGCTGATACTGGCCTCTGGGGGGATAAACGGAGATTGAACCGAAGGCAATCACCTCCATCCCGTCTTTCAAGCAAAAGGGTACCGCGGTGGCAACGGTACGAAACATTACGGCCTGGAGTTGGGCGCCTTCATCTTTTAAGGTCATGTACACGTGGCCTGACCCCGGCCTTCTTGTATTGGAGACCTCCCCAACCGTCCAGAGGTCACAAAACTCTTCTTCTATAGAGTCCTTGAGCCTCCGGGTGACTTCAGATACCGTATAGACCTTTGGTCCCGCAGACCTTGGCTCTCTAGAGGTGGACAGTGTCGATAATCCAAGGTTATTCATATTTTTTAATTACTCTCGTGTACCACCACTCTTTTAATCCCCTCCGCCTTGCCGGTAGAGGCGTCAACCGTTACAATAACGCCGCTCATTCTCACGTCCTTGTCCGCTATTTCGAAGCGTGTGGACATTTGCGTCGTAATGTGCTTCAGGACGTGGTCTTTGTTTCTACCCAAAACAGAATGATGGGGGCCGGTCATTCCCAGGTCCGTTATATACGCGGTGCTGCCCGGCAAGACCCTCTCGTCTGCCGTTTGCACGTGAGTATGGGTCCCCAACACAGCACTCACCCTTCCGTCCAAATACCAGCCCATGGCCACCTTCTCCGAAGTCGCCTCGGCATGCAGATCAACAATAATTATCCGTACGTCTTTTGGGATTTCATCAAGTATCTGGTCAACGGCGCGGAAGGGGCAATCTATGGGAGACATAAAGACGCGTCCCAAAAGGTTTATAATGGCTATGCTGGGCCCCAAATGGTTTTTTACCACGACCCATCCCCTGCCCTTGGCCAGTGGCGAGTAATTTGCGGGTCTGAGAACCCTTCTTTCCGTTTCCAAGATTTGAATTATCTCCTTCTTCTTCCAGACGTGGTCTCCCATGGTAAGCACGTCGAGTCCGCAGGCAAGCAGCTTTTTCGCCACATCCGACGTTAGCCCCGAGCCGCCCGAGGCATTTTCAGCATTGGCAACGGCAAAATCGACGTTTTCCCCTTTTATGAGAGCAGGAAGCCTGTTTTCTATAATGTTACGGCCTGGTCGTCCCACAATATCGCCCAAGGCAAGGATATTGACTTTCACCTTTTAGCCTGCCCCGACACTAATATTGATTAAATTCAAATACACACCCTTCGGATTAACCGCCTTTCTCTCGAAGCCGCTTTCTTAGCAATTTTTCGATGTCAGGCGGGATGAAGGCACCGACTTCTCCACCCAGGCTAACCGCTTCCTTTATAAGACTGGAATTCAAGAAAGAGTACTTCTCACTGGTTATTATGAACACGGTCTCTATGTCTTTCCTCACCGTACGATTGGTGAGGGCCATCTGAAACTCATATTCAAAATCCGTCAACGTCCGTATGCCCCTTAGTATGATATTTATGTTCTGCGTGCGAAGGTATTCAACAAGCATGCCGTCAAAACTCTCGACCAATATATTTTTAAGGTGTTTGGTGTGTTTGGTGATCATTTGTTTCCGTTCTTCGACGGTAAACAAAGGCTTCTTATGCGGGTTTACCCCAAAGGCACCTATTACTTCCTCAAAGACCTTGCAACCCCTTTCAATCAGGTCCAGGTGGCCAAGGGTAGGCGGGTCAAAGGTGCCGGGATAAACCGCTCTGGTCATGGGAGTGCTTCCGCAGTCCTTCCCTTAAAGGAATAGCCGCTCCCGAGACTTCTTCTTATACCCTTAGGTGTTAGTACAAAACCGACAGATTTGTCACGGTTTGCGATGTCGAAACTTACATTTATGCCAGCGACCCAATCATGAGATTCTCTGGTAAAGCTAAAATTACTGAAAAGATTTTTCGCGGTCCTGTCACCGCTCTTCGTTCTGGCACCTAGATCAAAACTCTCGCTAAAGTTTGCTCGCCATTTTTCGCCAACCAGGACGTTTGCACCTAATATTACGGTGGAACTGGTGCTTTTTATAAACCTGTAGCCGGCGAAATAGCTCCAGTTCTCGGACTTCCTGAAGGAAAGTCCCAGGTTAAATACCTCCAGAGCCCTTGACTTGAAATCAAACTCGTTGCCTACTGATGTCATTGCCAACCTGTTGGTGGGCTGCGCCCTGAGGTCGAACTGCAAATAGCTGTGCCGCCGGGGAATAATAGAACCCTCTGCGGTCATCATTGTATAGGTCACCTCTTTATCCTCCGGTTGCGTGGTCTCACCGTAGAGATGCAGTTCAGTATTAAACTCAAGCAAGTCTATAACGTACGTCTTCCAAGGCGGACCGCGACGAGTCTGTAAACGGTTCCTTAAACCAATAATTGCCGAATTATAGGTGTCGAGTCCGTCCGAGCGCTCGTACTGAAGCAGGTAGTCGGGGCTTTTTGTGACTACCGGACTTGCAACCCAGCGAAAGACAGGAGTGATGATGTGCCGTAATCCGTTTATCCTCAACAACTTGTTCTCAAGACTGTAAACCCTCCAAAGCTGCGCGCTTCCTTCAAAACCTATTTTGCCGATATATCTTCCCGTGGCGCTACCGTTTGGTCCACCATCCGCAAGACTCTTGCTGTAGGCGGTTATCCGGTTCCCTACAAACGGGTTTAGCTTGAGCATCTTCAGCGTAAAGGGCATGCTAACAGTATTATCCGTATCGAAGCGGACGGAGCTTCCGGTTGTCGCCGTGAGTTTGTCGAACGAAGATTTGTTTCTTGTCTCTAGTCCCTCGTCTATTTGAAATTCAAGGTAGCCTAGACCCGACTTGGAAGTCAGGTTCAATCTGTTGTCAAACAGTGGTTGTCCTATGGCTTCATATGTCCCGAGAGGGTAGGCCTCCAGGCCTGTCTGAAAATCATTTAACTGGTTTTTTACCAGAAATGTTGCGCCCCGATTGTCCTTGAGCCTCCTTAGATTAAAATATGTCTCCTGAGGCTTACCTTCAAGGAACTCTTTTTCGAAGTATTCCCTTAAGAAGTCTCTGTCACTAAGGTAAGAAAGCTCGCTGTCCGCGCGCAAGTCGTCGGTAATGTGAAGCCTGTTACGCCATAGAATCCTTCCCCTGTTTCTATTGCTGAATTCTTCACGAGGCGTCGCTTCGTCTCTTCCGAGTTTGTCGTTGACATAGAAAGTTTGCAAAAAGCCTTCTAAGCCTATATCCTCACGTCTGTAATCGAACTCGGAGCCCAGTGCCGGTCCCCTTTTATGAAGGTAGCTCGCGTTTATACTCAGGTCACTCCAATCAGCCAGGCTGGAGGGAATAAACGGCAATACGTACGGGTTCCATTCTGTAGTCACGTAAGTACCGAAACGGTTAGACGAGCCGGCGCCGTAACCTGCTAAAAGGGCCTCTTTCCTCCTGGTATCGTACTTGTAAACCGGCAAATAACCCGCGGGTAAATCACCAATATAAAAAACATTATCATATGCCTTAATCTCGGAGTAGCTTTTTCCTTCACTGTCAACACGTCTTTTTATCTTTACCCTGGAGCTCTTAATGTGAAAATGGGGATAACCAAATGAACATGACGTGGTGTAACCGTCCCGTATTTCAAATTCGTCAGGGGTTATTTGCTTCATTTCCTTACCGCCTACGTACAGGGGCAGGGGTAGCGCAGGTGATATTATCTTGAATCGAGGGTTTACGAAAAAGCCTTTAGACTCCGCAATATTCTCAAATGCCTTGTCCGCATGTTTTATTTCGTCCTCCGCCCCAGTAGCTATAATGGTTACGTTGCCCTCGGCGTAAAACTCCTTAAAATTCGCTATCTTGCTTCCAGAATGTTCATCCTGGCCAAACCACAGTATGGCATTGTCTGCCTTAAAGGACTGCGTGCCACGTTTAAACTCCACGTCTCCTGCCGCTACCACTATCCTCGTATCGCCCTCTACCCAGCTATCTATGTCGT
>JAZGAY010000158.1:0-5626 GCA_036475985.1 Candidatus Brocadiales bacterium | reverse complement strand
AATGGCAGACTATCAGGCAAGTCTAGCAGATTCTGTAAAATGTGTCAACGTGAGGAGCAGTATAGGTCTGTGTATGACGGAAAGGCGCAGATGGGGTACTTGTGTCTAGCGGAGAAAATTGATTCCGAAGAGTATGAAGCCTTGGTCGACACCGCGGTTGGGTGAGGCCGTGCCGGCGTTTGAGATATGCCTGATGCGGCCCATAACGCTAAGAGAGGTAGTGTCGTCCAGGAAATACTTGACCCCTATGCCGCCCTGAGGACTGCCGTTGAATCTGGAGCCAAGTTCGTTTACGTCAAGGTTGGTGTACAGGAACCCGGCCCCCGCCGAGAAGAAGGGTACGAATCTTGTACCGGTCTCGAAATTATACGTGAAGAGAAGATTAATGGCGGCCTCCACGGCCCGTTCCGGGGTAATAAACATCCCGCCCATGGCCTCAAGTTCTACCTCAAAGGCCCCGGGCAGCGGACCGTCGAAGTCGGCAAGGATGTAGCCCCATTTGGGCATCACGATGAAGTCGCTTATAAATTCGTCCTCCTGACCGGCCCCGTAGCCGCCGCTTATGCCGAATTCCTGCATGCCTTTCTTGAAATATCTCTTCTTTTCAAGCTGCACCTGTTTTTCTTGAATCTCTACCTGAGCAAGGGCCGAAGAGCAGAAAAAAGCGGCTGCGAGAAAAGATAGTACCCCCAGTTTCACCATGCGTCTCATAGAGGGCAATTATATTGTCGGTGTGTTTCAAATGTCAAGGATTTATTGATGTATGAGTAGTCTATAATGCTGGTATTAAAGGGTTTAGGTGCGGAGGAAATCTTTGCTCAACAGCGAGAAAAAACACAATATGTCTGGGTAGATTCATATTGGGTGTTGGGCCTTGCCTTGCAGAGATTAACCTTGCCCGGTAAGCTCAGTAAGAAGTTTAAGGACGTAAACGTATGTATTACTAAAACGTCTCTTTTATGGTGAGGTGTTCGCCCCTGAAGGTTTTCTTGACTCCGCCTCCAAGTTCTATAATCAGGCCGCCCCGGGCCGAGAGGTCCAGCAGTTTGCCCGTATACTCGCCGTCTCTTTCCCGTACCGTTATCCTGCGTCCTATCATGGGACACAGTTCCGCCCAGCGTTTCCTGATGCCCTTGTAGTCCCCGTCCCTGAATAATGCATACCACCTGTCCAGTTGTCTGAGCAGCGTCCGCGCGAATCCGATACGGTCGATACGTGAGCCATTTTCTATAAGCAGTGAGGTGACGGGGTAGACGACGTCTCTTGCCAGCTCCCGCCGGGTGAGGTTTGCGTTTATGCCGATGCCTGCCAGGAAGTACGGCCTCCTTCCTCCGGGTGTCTTGGCCTCTACCAGTATTCCGCAGACTTTTTTGTCGTTAATAGTTATGTCATTGGGCCATTTTGTGAGTGCGGGCAGGTCCAGGAAATCACGAATGGCCTCGGCCACGGCCACGGTCATCATCCCGGTCAGGAGGCACATGTATCCGGTCTTTATATGAGGCCGCAGTATGGTGGTCATGAGGATGCCCTTACGTCTGGGGCAGTACCAGTGGCTCATTGCCCTGCCTCGTCCCCTCCGCTGTCTTTCCGCGAACACAGTGGTCCCCTCGCGCGCGCCCTTCTCGGCCAGCCTCGCGGCAACGTCCATTGTGGAATCCACCGACTCATACGTGAGTATGTCGCGTCCGATTATATGTGCCCCCTTCAGTCCCCTCTGGATCTCGTCCGGTATAAGGCGGTCGGGGACGGCCTTAAGCCGGTACCCACGTTGGGGGCGGTGGTCGATGACGTAGCCGGCCTGCCTTAGGCTCTTGATCTCCTGGTATAACTGACGTCTCGAGAGGGAGGTGCGTGATATGAGTTCGTTGGAGGTGAGGTGTTTGTGTCCGGCCTCCCGAAGACAGTCGAGTAACGTTTTTCCCAAGGTGGAGACGTGTCCTTAAGTCCTTTAAGATGTGGATATTGGGCAGATTATAGCAGCATTGCGGCGGCAGAGTCAACATGATAGCCCCCCGGTCATTTTGACGTTGACACCTTTTTGGTTGTGTGGTAATAATTGCCAGGTCAATCTTCTGCCGAGTTTTATGGGGGGAGTTTGTAATCTGCAGAATATCTTTTTCGGAAAACCACGCGAGTTGAAGGGGTACGTTGCTTATGTCAATCGAGGGATATGTAGACTACAAGCGGAGAGAGTACTGCAAGGAGACAAAGTGTCCGGTGCAGCTTGATCTGGACGCCCAGCAGGAAGGCTCCGAGGGGTATCAGAAGGTACGCGAGAAGTGTCAGACCGCATGTGTACGCAGCACGTATGAGTTCCATCACTGGTTGATAGACAAGGGCTATTTGGTAGTACGGCCTGAGAAATGAGTTTCATATTTATACCGTATCGGACGGGAGGACGGTGCGGACCGTGACACTTCCTTTTACCGTGACACAAATAATTTGAGGAGGTTAGTTATATGGATTGGGGAATGAAGAACCGCATGGCTCAACTGATAAAGCCGGACGGTCACTGTATGTTTATGCCCATAGACCACGGGTACTTTCTGGGGCCTACGAGCAAACTGGAGCGGCCGGGTGAGACGATTAAACCTATAATCAGGTACTCGGACGCGCTCTTTGTCACAAGGGGTGTGCTTCGTTCGTGTATCGACCCGCTCAAGAGCAAGCCCATTATATTGCGCGTGTCCGGTGGCACCAGTGTCGTCGGGGGTGACCTTGCAAACGAAGGGCTCACCACTTCGATAAAGGAGGCCGTCAGGCTCAATGTCGCGGCAGTCGGCCTGTCTGTCTTTATAGGCAGCAAATACGAGCGTCAGACGCTCCTTAATCTGAGCCGGCTCGTGGACGAGTGCGAAGAGTACGGCATCCCCGTAATGGCGGTTACCGCAGTGGGCAAGGAGCTTGAGAAGAGAGACGCCCGTTACCTGTCCATGTGCTGCCGCATTGCCGCGGAGCTGGGCGCAAAGGTGGTAAAGACGTACTGGTGCGAGGACTTTGACAAGGTCACGGGCGGCTGCCCCGTGCCGGTCGTCATAGCAGGCGGTCCAAAGTTTGACACCGAACTTCCGGTCTTTGAGTTCGTCTACGACGGGATGCAGAAGGGCGCCATAGGCGTAAACCTGGGCAGGAACATCTGGCAGCACAAACACCCCGTGGCCATGGCCAAGGCCCTGCACGCCATTATCCACAAGAAGGCCACCGCCAAGGAGGCCAACGAGATATTCCGCGAGGTCCAGAGCGGCAAGGTGCCTGTGGCCTCGGAGGTCTAAACCGGGCCCGGGAAAGTTTTGGCGTAAAAACTGACGATAAGGCAGGGCAGCAGCCCCTGCCCTACTCGTTTGTTTAATACCGTAGTGTGCGTGTCGACGCACGGGCCTTAATGACAACTTTTCTTCACACGAACCCATGCGAGTAGCGGTTTACTACAACAACAACGACGTGCGGCTTGAGGAGAGACCGAAGCCGCAGATTGGCGCCGGAGAGCTGCTGGTAAAGGTTGTGGCAAGCGGCATCTGCGGAAGCGACGTGATGGAGTGGTACCGCATAAAAAAGGCGCCTATTATACTCGGCCATGAGATTACGGGGGAGATTGTCGAGACAGGTAAGGGTGTCGAGCGGTACAGGAAGGGCCAGAGGGTGTTCGTCTCACATCACGTGCCCTGTAACACCTGCCACTACTGCCTTGGCGGCAACCACACCGCGTGCGATACCCTGCACACCACAAACTTCGACCCCGGCGGGTTTGCCGAATTCGTGCGCGTGCCGCAGTTAAATGTAGACAGGGGGGTGCTCGTGCTGCCCGACGAGGTATCGTTTGAGGACGGTTCTATTATCGAGCCGCTTGCCTGTGTGGTGAGGGGGCAGAAGGCGGTAGGAATGAGGCCCGGAGGCAGTGTGCTGGTGATAGGGAGCGGCATTTCGGGGCTTCTGCATATTGCGCTGGCCCGTGCCCTTGGCGCGGGGCGCATAATCGCCACTGACCTGAGTGACTACCGTCTCGATATGGCCAGGAGATTTGGGGCGGACGCCGTGATGCGCGCCTCAGAAGACGTGCCGAGGCGTGTGCCGGAGTTAAACGGCGGCAGGCAGGCCGACGTCGTAATAGTATGCGCGGGCGCGCTAAGCGCCTTTGAGCAGGCACTAAAATCCGTGGATCGCGGGGGCACGGTACTCTGTTTCGCGCCCACCGAGCCGGGTGTCAACCTCCCCGTGCCCGTCAACGATTTCTGGCGAAATTCCATAACCATAATGCCCTCATACGGCGCGGCGCCGGTGGACATCGTAGAGGCCACCGAACTCATACGCGCCTGCAGGGTGGGCGTCAACGAGATGATAACGCACCGGCTGGGCCTTGCCGAGACGGGTAAGGGCTTCAAGCTCGTGGCCGGCGGTAAGGAGTCCGTCAAGGTCATCATAGAGCCGCAGAGGTAGTTTCGATTTACATCAACGACCGTAAAGGTAGTTGTCTATTGGTCACAAGAAATTATGCTTAGGGAATTCCAGCGAGTCGGCAGGCAGCTCCTGCAACTGGGCCTGATAACCTCCCACGGCGGTAACGCCAGTGTCAGGAAGGGCGACTACGTGTATATTACCTGCCACATGGCCATGCTTGGGGACCTTGAGAAGGGCAATGTGGTCAAGGTCTCTTTTAGTCATAAAGACCCCTCGAAGACGGCCAATGTATCCAAGGAGTATTCCGTCCACAGGGAGATATATGAGACAACAGGCGCGGATGCCGTCATCCATGCCCATCCTGTCCATGCCGTAGCCCTCTCGCTTGTAAGGGAGGTGATAAAACCCCTGGACGCCGAGGGGATGACCATGGTGGGCGATGTGCCGGTGATAGCGACGTGTGAGGTGGCCGAGGCCGTGGGGAACAGGCAGGTGGCAAAGGCAGTGGCCGAGGCGCTCAAGAAGTGGCGGGTGGTCATGGTCAAGGGACACGGCAGTTTCGCCGTGGGCAAAACACTTGAGGAGGCCCTGTGCTATACCTCGGCCCTCGAGGACTCCTCGAAGATAATCCTTACCCTCGGGAAACAGCGGTGAGTCGTAGGTGTTTACGGCAGGAATTCTTAGGAAAGGACCGTTTTGTGTTGACCCTGTTATTGCGGGTGGTTATAATCCGGCAAGGAGAGGTGGCTGAGCGGCTGAAAGCGGTGGGTTGCTAACCCATTGAGGGGGTTTTGCCCCCTCCCCGGGTTCGAATCCCGGCCTCTCCGCCATGTTTTTTGTGGCAAGAAAGACCTATAATCCGTCTCCGGCGGATTTTGTTTTTTGCTTCAATAAATCTTATGAAGGTAGGGATTATAGCGGACACGCACGATAACGTGCCGATGATACGGCGCGCCGTCGAGGTGTTCAAGGCGCACGACGTGGAGTACATGGTGCACGCGGGCGACTACGTGGCGCCCTTTGCGCTCAAGGAACTGCTCAAGCCGGGCATAAAGATGGTCGGCGTGTACGGCAATAACGACGGCGAAAAGCAGGGTCTCAGAGGACTCTGCAACGAGGTGCACGAGGCCCCGTTTTTGTTTGAACTCGACGGCAGGAATATCTTGATAACGCATCATATCGAGCGTGTGCGGGACACGCTGAAACAAAAGGCCGACGTGGTCGTATCGGG
>JAZGAY010000157.1:0-3196 GCA_036475985.1 Candidatus Brocadiales bacterium | reverse complement strand
TGTGCGTTGTGTATTTTCCAACCAGCGCTATTTCGGTGGAGGTCTTTGGGTTCTTCAAGATAGCCAGCATCTCTTCCCACTGGCTCAGGTCATGGCCGTTTGCCTTCAGCCCTAGTTTTTTCATGATAATACCGTCAAGGCCCTGATTTTTGAGCAGTATAGGTATTTCGTACAGATAAGGCTTTACATCCGTTTCTTCGATTACGGCCTCTGTTTCAACGTCGCAGAAGAGTGATATCTTGTCCCTGAGGCCGGGTGGGAGGGGCTTTTCTGTCCTGCAGATTAGGATATCAGGCTGGATGCCGGCCTGCCGGAGAATGCCTACACCGTGTTGAGTCGGCTTGGTCTTCATTTCATCGGCGGCCTTCAGGTAGGGTATCAGCGTGAGATGTATAAAAAGCACGTTCTCCCTGCCTATCTCCTGGGCGTATTGTCTGATGGCCTCAAGGAAGGGCTGGCTTTCTATGTCACCCGCGATACCGCCAATCTCCGATATGATTACATCTACGTCCGGGGTCGCAAGCTTTCTGATGCCGTCCTTTATCTCGTTCGTTATATGGGGTACTATCTGGACGGTCTTGCCCAGGTAATCGCCGCGCCTCTCCTTTGTGATGACTGAGTGGTAGATGGAGCCGGTGGTGAAGTTACAGTTCTTGTTCATGATGGCACTGGTGAACCGCTCATAGTGTCCGAGGTCGAGGTCCGTCTCGGCGCCGTCTTCGGTGACATAGACCTCACCGTGTTCAAACGGACTCATCGTGCCGGGGTCGACGTTGACATAGGGATCAAACTTCTGCAGGTTTACCCTCAGGCCCCTGCTCTCGAGGAGGAGTCCGATTGAGGCGCTGTTGAGGCCCTTTCCCAGAGATGAAACCACGCCGCCGGTGACAAATATATGTTTCGTCATAGTAGAGGTATCAATTCCCGTATCTGTTAAGGAACTCCTCAAAATCTTCTTTTGTGTCTATGCCGTGGCACCTGTGGGGCGTAATAGACACTTTTATCTTATAGCCGTTGGATAACGCCCTTAATTGTTCAAGTTCTTCCGTCTTTTCCAGCGCGGTGGAGGGCATGGTGGCATAGTTCATCAGGAAATCACGCCTGTAGGCATATATTCCAAGGTGTTTAAGGAAGACCTCCTTGTCGGGCGAGTCTGTCGCATTGTGGCTGCCGTAAGGTATGGGAGACCTGGAAAAGTAGAGGGCGTAACCGTTGTTGTCCATGACCACTTTGACTGCGTGCGGGTCCTTGAGCTCGCTTCGGGAGGTGATTGGGCTTGCCAGGGTGGCCATCACGGCCAACCGGTCATTTGAGAGGACGGTGACCACGGTATCGACCATATCCGGTCTTATCTCCGGTTCGTCACCCTGGACGTTTACGATGATGTCTATATCCGGGTCCAACTCCTTTGCCACCTCTGCAACGCGCTCTGTGCCGGAACCATGGTCCGGGGAGGTCATTCTTGCGTCACCTCCAAAATCCGTTACCACGTCGTAGATGCGTTTGTCATCAGTGGCCACCAAAACGCCTTCTATGGTCTTAGCCTCTTTTACCCTGAAATAGACATGCTCAACAATGTATCTACCCGTAACAGCCTTTGCCTCTGGAAGAATACACTTGCCCGGCAGCCTTGTGGAACCGTACCTTGCGGGTATGACCGCGTACGCCTTCATGCCTACACATGCTATCAACTGCGGCGCAGCGTGTCAACATCATCCTTTGATGACTCCGAGCGGCCTGAGCTGGACGACCTTCCTGGCAATCCCTGCGTTATGTACCACGTCCACCACTTCAGTAACGTCCTTATATGCCTCGGGTATCTCCTCTGAGAGTGTGCGCCAGCCGGTGGCCTGGACTATCACGCCCAGCTCCTGCATGGCCTTTACAATGTCCTTGCCCCTTACAGACCTTGAGGCCCTGGTGCGGCTCATTAGTCTCCCGGCGCCGTGACAGCTTGAGGCGAAGGTCTCTGTGCTTGCCGCCTCCGTTCCGACAAGCACGTACGAGTGCCGGCCCATGTCGCCGGGTATAAGCACGGGCTGGCCGATGGCCTTATAGGCGTCGGGTGTCTGAGGGTGTCCGGGTGGAAGGGCCCTGGTTGCGCCCTTACGGTGAACACAAAGTCTTTTGGGGCGGCCGTTTACGATGTGGTCCTCAAATTTTGCGATGTTGTGGCAGACATCATAGATGAGGTCGAGTCCCAGCTGCTCAGGACCCTTGCCGAGCACCCTTGAGAAGCTTTCGCGCACCCAGTGGGTAATCATCTGCCGGTTGGCAAAGGCGAAGTTTGCGGCGCAGGCCATGGCGGCGAAATAGCGCCTGCCCTCGTCTGAATCAAGCGGCGCGCAGCAAAGCTGACGGTCGGGCAGGTCTATGCCGTATTTCCTTGCAGCCTGAAGCATGACTGAGATGAAGTCGTCACAGACCTGGTAGCCGAGCCCCCTGGAGCCGGTGTGGACCTGGATGACTATGCCTCCCAGCTCGAGGCCGAGTCCACGGGCCAGCTCTTCATCGTAGACCTCTGATATGACGTCGATCTCTACGAAGTGGTTGCCAGCGCCCAGGGTACCCACCTGTGCCCTGCCGCGCTCAATGGCCCGCGGCGAGACGTGAGCGGGGTTTGCGCCCGTAATGCAGCCCCCTTCTTCGATATGTTCCAGGTCTTTTTCCCAGCCGTAGCCGTTGGAGACGGCCCAGCCCGCCCCTTGCCTGAGCAGGGACTCCAGCTCAGCGTGACCCAGCTTCAAATCCTTCCTGCGCGAACCCACACCCGTGGGTATATTGCGAAAGAGGGTGTTGACCAGTTCCTTCATCATTCCCTCTATCTGTTCGTGTCGCAGGTTGGAGCGGATGACCCTGACTCCGCAGTTGATGTCATACCCCACACCACCGGGCGAGATTACCCCGGTCTCATCAAAGGCGGCCACGCCACCTATGGGGAAGCCGTAGCCCTCGTGGATATCGGGCATGGCGAGTGAGGCCCTTACTATCCCCGGCAATGTGGCCACGTTGGCCACCTGCTGAAGACTCTGATCCTTTTTGATGTCTTTTATAATCTTCTCATTGGCATAGATGATACCGTCTACCCTCATGTTGCCCGCCTTCTTCAACCTGTAGCGGTTCTCGTCTATCTTCTCAATCTTGATATTGGGTGTCTGTTCATTGGCCATGTTCCATCATCCCCTTTCTGATGCGG
>JAZGAY010000156.1:0-5200 GCA_036475985.1 Candidatus Brocadiales bacterium | reverse complement strand
TTCATATAATGCTTATCTGTCGTGTGTTCATGGGGTGGCTGCCATGAAGGGTTTTTTGTAAAAGCTAAATTGACACTGTTATTTTACATACGTTCCTTCCGGCTTTTCTTCCGGCGTTATTTCTGGCGTCCGTTACGGCGTTTCTTCCTCAAGAATCTTAAGTGGCGGCGGATGCTGTCTCCCAGGGTGGGGCCCGTTCCCGTCTTCTACGTTGTAATCATCGCACTTACGGTAGGCCTTGCCGCGGGGGTCCCGTTGGCGCTGCTCGGCAAAAAACCTTCGGACGTAGACGTAGCAGCCCTCTGTCGTACGGAGGTCGCCAAAAACGACTGGAGGTACATAGTCATCCACCACAGCGCCACGCACGAAGGCTCTGCCCGGACGTTTGACGACTATCACCGCAACAAGCGTGGCTGGAAGAACGGCCTCGCCTATCACTTCGTCATTGGTAACGGCACACAGACGGGTGACGGAGAGATCGAGGTGGGCAGGCGCTGGAAGAGGCAACTCTACGGGGCGCACGCCGGCGACAGCTACTTCAACCGCACGGGCATCGGTATCTGTCTCGTGGGCAACTTCGAAGAAGGTGAAAGACCTACCGAAAAACAACTGGAATCGCTCGAAAGGCTCATACGTTATCTATCCAGGAAACACGACATACCCCTCTCGAGGGTAATCACGCACAAGGAGATCCGGGAGAACCATACGGCCTGCCCCGGGAAAAACTTCCCGCTCGACGAACTGAGATACCGCTTGAGTGACCTGGACTTTGAAGACGCTACGGACGCAGAGGCGTAGGGCTATCGTCATGAGCCGTTATGAGATATAAGGAACTCCATCCATGGGACGTAAGTTACAAGGATGCGGCCCTGCTACAGGAAAAACTCAGGGATGGGGTTATAATAAGGGCCCTGGCCGGGCGGCCCAGGGTCGTGGCCGGGGCAGACGTGGCATATAGCAGGCTTACTAACAGGGTATTTGCCGGCATTGTTATCATGGACTTGCGCACTATGGATGTGATAGAGGAATCTACGGCCGTCGCGGAGGCGACGTTCCCCTACATACCGGGCCTTTTGAGTTTCAGGGAGGCCCCGGTGTTGCTCAGGGCGTTTTCAAGGGTCGACAGGGCGCCCGACGTCATACTGTTCGACGCCCAGGGTATCGCCCATCCCAGGGGTCTGGGGCTTGCATCCCACATGGGACTTATTCTCGACAGACCTTCTATCGGGTGCGCGAAGACGCTGCTGGTCGGTGAACATAGACCCGTGGGAGACAAGGTGGGCGCATCTTCCTACATCCTCCACAAGAAGAGGCGCATTGGCGCCGCCCTCAGGACAAGGTCGGGCGTCAAGCCCGTCTTTATATCGCCCGGCCACAAGACAGACATCGCGTCATCGATAAGGATTATCCTAAAAAGCTGTAGCAGGTACAGGCTCCCCGAACCCATAAGAAGGGCCCACAACCTGGTCACCCTTCTCAGGATGCGGGCGGAAGGGAATAAAAAGACCGCCGGCCATAGCGGCCGCTCTGTCACCGGTACACGGGGGGGTTCTTTGTGATGATACTGTGGCCGACGCTTAATATAACATTAGCCTGTCTGGTTATTCTCTGTACTACTATAGCCTCCGGTATAGCCTCCGGCGTTGAGGCTCCAAGGGTGGTGCGCCTGATACCCGTTGGGGAGGTAAAAGAAAAACTACTGGTGGAGCTGGCAGACTCCCTGGAGAAGGACCTGGGGGTAGTTGCCCAGGTGGGGCCGGCCATGGAGGTCCCGGCGGACGCCTACAACCCCAAGAAGAACCAGTATTTTTCCACAGAGATCCTTCGCGCACTGAAGGACATGGGGCCCGGAGGCAGACTGTACCTGCTGGGGGTAACGGAACTGGACTTGTACGTACCGACACTCAACTTTGTCTTTGGAGAGGCCCTGCCGCTAAGGCACGTGGCCATAATCTCGCTGCGCAGGTTGAGAGAAGAATTTTACGGCAAAGACGCGGACCCCTCGCTCCTGTCTGAAAGGATGATAAAAGAGGCGGTACACGAGCTGGGGCACGTGTGGGGCATGAGGCACTGCCCCAATCCAAAATGTGTGATGTTTTTCTCAAACAGCCTTGCAGACACCGACAGAAAGTCCAAGAACCTTTGCCCGAACTGCCAGGCCCTCACTAAAAGAAAATGACAAACAATTCCTATAAACTCCTGGCGGCGGTAATAATAGCAGGGCTCATTGCGTACTCCTATGTGGTTTCCAGAGACCATCTCCCGAAGATGACGGTGGGCGGCAAGGAGATATACGTCGAGCTTGCGGTCGACCCGGACGTGCGCGGTCGCGGACTTATGTTCCGTACACGCCTGGAAGAAGACCACGGGATGCTCTTTGTGTTTCCTGTGGAAGACCGCCATGCGTTCTGGATGAAAGACACCGAGATTCCGCTTTCCATAGCGTTTATCAAAAATGGAGTCGTCACGCAGTTAGAGGATATGGAACCTCACAGCCTTGAGCGCCACGCCTCCACCGAAGAGGTCAAGTATGCGTTGGAGATGAACCGCGGATGGTTTAAACGCAATGACGTACACGTGGGAGGTCTGGTAATTATACCTCCAATAACCAGGACCGGTGCTGATTAAGACATGCAATTACGCATAGTTACGCTAAAGGCTATTGACATCTGCTTAATATGCATATACATTACTAACGCCTGAGATTTGATAGGACATTAAAGGGATTAAAGAGACTGGATTATGGGGATAAAGGCGATAATCTTTGACCTGGACGACACTCTTTATGACTGCACGGGTCTATTGGCAGGGGCCTCCAGGAGGCGTGCGGCGAAGGCCATGGTGGATGCCGGTCTGCCTATAAGCGTCGGCGAGGCCTACAAGCTACAGCTTGAGGTGACAGAGAAGTACGGCCCCTCATCACTCGTCTTTGACGAGATAGCCAAGATGCACGGAATGGGCCGCTCTCTGGTGGAAAGCGCCCTCAAGGCGTATAACAGCGACGAGGTCTCCGATATCGAACCCTTCCCCGACGTTATTCCCTCCCTGAAGCAACTCGGGCAGGAAAAATACAAGCTCTTCCTGGCAACGCTTGGGGTACACAGAAGGCAGGAAAAAAAGCTCGAAGTACTGGGTATATCCTCGTACTTTGACGACATTGCAATCAACGACCAGGAAGTGGGGCTGTTGCTCGAGGACTGTTTCGCGGGGCTTCTCAGGAAACACAACCTTTCACCTGACGAAGTGGCCGTCGTGGGCGACAGGGTAGGCGTCGAACTGCGGCTGGCAAAGAACATGGGCATGTACGCAATTCAGATGCTCCATGGAAGGTTCAAGGTAGAGGCGCCGGTTCGCAGCACCGAGAAACCGGACTATAAGATAAAACACCTGTATCAACTTTCAACAATACTTGAGCTCATAAACAAGGGCAAGTCCGCCGACAGGCTTAAAGTACTGGCGATAGGAGGGGGCACGGGTCTCCCGATAGTGCTCCAGGGCCTTAAGGCCTACAGCAACAACCTTACGGCCGTCGTAACGGTGACTGATTCCGGGCGGAGTTCGGGGATGCTCAGGGAGCAGTACGGGGTTTTGCCTCCCGGCGATGCCAGGAATTGCCTCGTGGCCTTATCGGAGACAGACGAACAGCAGGAGGACCTCTACAAGCTCTTTCAGTACCGGTTCGACAGGGGTACGCTCGAGGGGATGAGTCTGGGCAACCTCCTTATGACCGCCCTCACCGACATAACGGGCTGCTTCGAGCAGGCGATAAAGAAAGCCAGCAAGATTCTGGCAATAAAAGGAAAGGTCCTGCCTTCTACCCTTCAGGACACACACATCTGCGCCGAGCTTGAGGATGGCACAAAACTCGACGGCGAGTTTAACATGCGTCAGCCCGGCAAAGCACCGATAAAAGGCGTACAACTCAAGCCTGAAAACGTAGAGGCCCTGCCCGAGACGCTCGAAGAGATTAAAAATGCCGACATAATCGTCCTGGGACCCGGAAGCCTTTATACCAGCGTTATTACCAACATACTGGTAAAGGATATAGGGGAGGCAATAAAGAACTCAAGCGCCACGAAGATATATATATGCAATATCGTCACACAGCCGGGACAGACCGACGGCTATACCTCCTCCGACCACATAAGAGCAATCACCCGGTACCTGGGAGAAGGGGTGCTCGACTACGCGCTTGTGAACGATAATCTGCCACGAAAGGATATTTTGGACAAATACGAGGAGGAAGGCGCGGTCATCGTGAGAACCGACCACGATACCGACAACCTTCCCGCCAAGGTGGTGGAGGCCGACCTGGTAGAGGACCTTGACAAGACCAGGGTGCTCTGGGAAAAGCAAGACCTCCTGCGTCACAACCCGGACAAACTGGCCGACGCCATCTGCAGGGTATATGCCCGCATGCCAATCTATGGTCTGGCAACGGAGAAGGTACGCTAAGGGCTATGCCGCACACCTTCAAGGCCGTAATCTTTGATCTCGATGACACCCTCTACGACTGCTCCGGGACGCTGGTACACTCAAGGAGGCTCAGGGCGTCAAAGGTTATAGCCGGCGCCATCGGATGTTCAGAAAAAGAGGCGTACGAACTGCAGCTCGATCTCGACAGACAAAAGGCCCCTGACGGCGACCCGTATAAGGCCATAGCCCGCAAACACTCCCTGCCTGAGAGTTTCCTTAAAGACGTCAACAAGGCATTCTCTGAGGTAGGTATCAGTGGGATAAAGCCCTTCGCAGGTGTAACGGATACCCTCAAAGACTTGAAAAACAAGGGATTAACACTGTTCCTGGTGACCGTAGGCAGACACAAAGAGCAGGAAGAAAAGGTGCAGGCGTTGGGGTTAGAGGGACTGTTTGACGAGATAGTTATCCTTGACGCAGGTGAGGCCGGTTCAGAGGCCAAAAAAACCGGCTTCAGGGACATCCTGGACAGGCATGGATTGAGGCCGGAAGAGGTTTTGTGCGTGGGTGACAGAATGGACCGAGAACTTAAGGTGGCCAAGGAGTTGGGGATTCATACCGTAATGGTCAAACACGGAAGGCACTACGAGCGCTTTATCTCAGGGTCTGCGGTAGAAGAGAAACCGGACATGTACATAGAGAACGTGGCCAACCTGCCCGGCGTTTTATCTCGCTAGACGGCCATGCCGACAATCTGGGCCTCAAAGACTATCCGGTCACCCAC
>JAZGAY010000155.1:0-10482 GCA_036475985.1 Candidatus Brocadiales bacterium | reverse complement strand
AACATTTATCCGCAATATCCAACCAAAAAAGATTTGGCGCGAACAGTAGTCTTCATTAGAAATATCCCCCTGCGACTGGTATAATGCCCTGCACCGTAAGGAGGTTAGAAGAAAGATGAAGCTGACGGTAAAGTACGGCATACTGATAAAGGCAAGGGCGGAAATAACCGTGCTCGGCATCTTTGACGCCGCGAAGCTGGACGCTACCCCCAGAGATTTTGACAGAAAACTGGGAGGTATAATATCGCGTCTCATTGAGAACGGAGATTTCAGGCCCAAACTTAACAACACATTCCTTCTGCCCACATACGAGCAGTTACCCACAAAGAGGCTGCTGCTGGTCGGACTTGGCAAGAAACAGGATTTTACGCTTGATATGGTGCGTCAGGTATCCGGCACCGCCGTAAAGGCCGCGCAACATCTCGGTATAAAAGAGGTGACGTGTCCACTATATCCATTGAGGAAAGACTCAGGAGAGATCTCGCAGGCCGTGGTGGAAGGCGCCTTGCTGGGTCACTACAGGTTTAAGAAATTTAAACACCTGAAGCCGGATGAAGCCAAAGAGGTGGAAGAACTGGTAATAGTCGTTGAAGAGAGGGCGCGCCTTAACAGGGCAAAGGGCGGGGCAAGGAGGGGCGAGTCGGTGTCCGAGGCCGTAGGCCTTGCAAGGGACCTTATAAACTCGCCGGGGAGCGAGGCCACGCCGGATATGATGGCAGACGAGGCCAGAAAGATTGCGCACAGTCCCGGTCTAAGTGTCCAGGTGCTCTCCGAGCCCGCCATGAAGCGGCTCGGTATGAACGGCGTCCTGGGCGTGGCGCGCGGCAGTGCCCAGCCGCCCAAGTTTATCATACTTGAATACGGCAGGAAGCGCCCCGGGCGGGACACGGTGGTACTGGTCGGTAAGGGCGTAACGTTCGACAGCGGCGGCATAAGCATAAAACCCTCACACGATATGGACAAGATGAAGTACGACATGGCCGGGGCGGGAACGGTACTGAGTACCTTCAAGGCGCTGGCAAGGCTGAAACCTAAGGTACACGTCGTTGGGCTCATGCCCTGCACAGAGAACATGCCCGGCGGCAGGGCACTGAAGCCGGGAGATATATTGACCTGCATGAACGGCAAGACGGTGGAGGTGGCCAACACCGACGCGGAGGGCCGCCTCATACTTGCAGACGCGCTCTCGTACGCAAAACGCTACAAACCCACGGCCATAATCGACCTTGCGACGCTGACCGGGGCCTGTGTGGTGGCGCTCGGCCACTTTGCCATGGGTATGCTGGGCAATAATGACGAACTTAAAAAGAGGTTGAAGGCCGCCGGGGAGGCCACACACGAGAGGGTGTGGGAGCTGCCGCTCTGGGACGACTACAACGAGGCCATAAAGAGCGACATTGCCGACGTAAAGAATATCGGCGACCGCAGCGCGGGCACCATAACGGCCGCAAAGTTTCTGGAGAAATTCGTAGAGAAGACCGCGTGGGTGCATCTTGATATTGCCGGCGTGGCCTGGGAACTGAAGGACACCCCCTACGTCCCCAAGGGCGCAAGCGGCAGCGGCGTCAGGCTGCTGGTGGAATTACTCATGAACTGGCGAAAATTCCCGGTGAAAAAGAAATAGGGAAAAGATGATGTAGCGTCGGGTCTCCGCACCCGACGTTTTCCATACGTCCGGTACGGCAATTGGACGCTACATAAGCATGTAAATCTCTTACTCCGTCGTCTTCTTGTTAGTATGATGGCCCGCCGGCCCCTCCAGCACGAGGGCAAATCTCTGCATGTGCTTCTTCGCCAACTCTTTATCACCCTTAGTATTATAGAGCCGGGCAAGCCGCTGGTGCACAACGGGGTGAAAGGGGTTTATGTACAGGGCCTCTCTGAAGTTTTTTATCGCATTATCTATGTCGTCGTGTTTTGCAAAAAGTTCCCCCTGCGTAATATACGCCATAACGTAGTGGGGGTAGTAGCCCAAGAGCTCGTCCAAAACCCCCTGCGCATCGTCGTCGCGGTGGTTCTGCATATAGGCGCGGGCGAGTTTGTTGAGTATCTGCGGCGAGCCGAGTCCCGCGTGCCCGCGCGCCTTCTCATATTCATAGAGCGCGGCGTCGGATCTGTCCTGCTCCTCCAGCAAATCTCCGAGCATGGTAAATTTTCTGGCGTCGGTCTGCTCTATTTCAGTGGGGCTTTCCCGTTCCTCCCCTGTTTTTTCGCCCTCTTTTTTTATCTTAAGCGGCATAAGTTTTAACCCGGGAATCTTCTTGAGGTCTATCTGTCCCAGATAAAGCCTCCAGTCACGCTCGAAGACCTCAAACGGCACACCCAGTCCTTCTTCAACGGCCTCTTCAACGCTCCTGCCCGCGGCTATCACGTCCAGAATGTCGTTGAGCGCGGGATACCCGCCACCCTTTTCTATGATGTATGTCATTGCCGTGAGCACCTCTGCGAAGGCGAGCGCGGCGTCCTCGGCCGACTCGAGCTTGGCGATGGATGGGTGCATCTGTTCAAAGGTTATAAAATAGTTGTCCTCCAGGGCGCGCGCAAGCAGGTGGGACTGCAGGGGTGTCAGTTCCCTGCCACCGTCGGATTTCCACCTGGATTCCTCATACTTTGCAAGGCCCTCGTGGAACCAGATGGGCGTGAGGTTATGCGTCCGTTTCGTTATCACATAATGTACGTACTCGTGCGCCAGGGTATCGGCCCAGGGATACCCCCTGAGGAGCAACCGGGGGGACATTATCATCAGGCGGTTAAAGTGACAGATGGCCACCGTGCCGGACGTCTCTATCTCACCCCTCTTAAGTGTGGACGCGGCGGAAAAGCTGTCCACTCCCGGGTACACCTCGACAATGACCTTCCCGCCGTGGAGATACTCGAGGTCTTTGCCTATCTCCCTGTACGCCTGTTCAAGTACCTGCCCGGCGTCCTCAAGCAGCACCTCGTCCTTGCCGGAAATGTACCTGATAATAAAATGCTCGGTTGTGTATTCCTCAAAATTCCTTGCCGTCTCATATATGTTCGTGACAAACGAGAGGAACCACCTGCCGTCGGCTACCGTTTGCGGCGGGCCTTCGAGCAGCTCCATGGCCTTTTTATATTGTCCGTGGTAGAAGGCGACCTTTGCCGCCAGGTAAAGACCTTCGGGACTGCCGGGTTGTGCACTCAGGATCTCACCGGCGACCTCCCCGGCCTTGTCTATCTCCCAGCGGGTTATGTAGTCATCGCCCCTCACGAATTTGACGCTGGCACCGCCATGATGATGGAACTCTTTTATGGGCTGTTTGCCGTCCGCTTCCGTATTGTTTAGCGTTACTGTGTCAACGTTTGCGCGCACCGCGGGCACGCCGGCGCTAAATGCTATGTATATTGCAAATAATATTGTGACTATTAGCTGCATCTGATTTCTGACACATGGTGCGGCTCGACGCACCGTACTACTCCACCAGTTTTCTGTAATAATCTTTATTCAGCTCCTGATACTTTTCCGGCAGGCCCTTCTTCATGGCATCGAGGATGTCTTCCCTGAACTCCCTGGGCACCTTGAACGACTCGCCGGAGGGAATTTCCACATCGCCCGTGTCCGGGCCGTTCACACCCTCGCGCCACCTGAGGGGGTATCTGAGCACGTACCTGGGCATGGGTATGCCGTGCGACATCATGCCCTTTGTCACCCTGTCCATGGCCTCGCCCAGACTCTTCCTGGCCTGGGAGAGCCTGTAGAGCGACTCCCTCTCGTCCATCAGGGCGTGCGGGCCGTCCCCCCGCTGGAGCTTGCCCTCGGCCCCCTCCATAAACGCCTGCGCGGCGCCCATCATTTCTCCCGGTTCGCTGCCCATGGACGGATTTTTACCGGCCAGCTCGTCCATTAAATCCGCCAGCCCCCCGGCCTGGTCCTTAAGGTCGCCCTGTTGCCTGGCCAGTTGCTCGAACTGCGCCTTTTCATTGCCGGTAAGCTCACGCCCTTTCATTTTCTCGAAGGATTTTCGTACGGAGTCAAGTTCCTCAACCATCTCCTGATTGAGTCGCCGCGCATCGGCCAGCGTCTCGCCTGTCTCCTTCTCGAGCCCCTCAAGCCCTTCACCGGGGGGAGGTTCTTCCCCCTCTGCCTCCGCCTCTGTATCCTCGTAGCGGCGCGACAGCTCAGAACCCCTCGCCATTTCGTAGTCCCAGAACTTGAGGCTCTTGAGGGATTCCTTGGCCATGTTTAAAGACTCCTTGAAGTCCTGTCCCTTGAGCATCTCTCCCAGTTGTGACAACCTCTCGTTCAACTCTGGCATTGCCTCGGACATCACGTCATATATCTCGAGTAGCGGCTCCTCGTTTCTTGCCTTGTTCCGCTCCCGGAGCTTTTCATTTAGTTCGGCGTAATCCTCGTCACTGAACCCGTCGTCGTAGGGAGGCTCGAGCTGGAATCGACTTCTCATCGCTTGAGTCCTCTTTTTTACCAGTCTCTCACTTTCCCTCTGCAGACGAGAATAATTCTCTACGATGGGACTCCCGGCAAAGGATTTCTCAATCTGAGACAGGTCATTCTTCATACCCTCCAACCGTTCAAGCTGCCTTTGGAAAAATTCACTCAGGGTCTTGTCCATATCCCCGAACGTGCGCGACTGGACGTCCTTCTTGAGTTTCTCCGTCTGCCCGGCGACCTTACGCTCACTCTCCTCTAGTTCCCTGAGTTCTTTGTCAAGTGTACTCATCTCCTCAAGCGTGCGGGAAAATGCGGAGTCAACGTACTGCTGTGCATTTTTTCCCATCTCGGCCAGCATCTGCTCCAGGGCGTTCAGGGCGTTCTGCGCCGCCTTGAGCGCCGCCTCCAGGTCTCCTTCCGCCAGCGCCTCCCGCATCTCCTGCAGATCCTTATCGAGCGTGTTTTCCTGCAGGTCTTTAATGCCGTCCAGGTTCAGGAACTCATCACCCCAGTTGCTGGACATCTTCGACAGCTTCTCCAGCATCGAGCGCATCATGTCCTCAAGCCTCTCCATCTCCTTCATCACCCTCTGCTCCAGCTCGTCCGTCTTGCCCCGGGAGAGTTCGTCCAGGAGGTTCGTGAGGGTTTTTTGCATGTTCACCATCTTTCTGTCCTGGTCGAGGAGGTCGTCGAGCCTCTGTTTTCTCAAGAGCTCCACCAGAAACATAATGTCGTTCTCCAGCTCTACCACCTCCTTGTCCTGCACGCCTTTGATTTCGTCTATACTGGTCGTAGAAAGCACAGTTCCACGTCTTTCTATCTTCTCAAGAACCCTCTCCTTGGTGTCGTTAAGCCGGGATATCATGTTGCGCATGTTCTCCAGGCTGTAATAGACGGCGTAGTTGGCCAGCGCGTCCTCTTCCATGTTGGTAAGCACCCTGTCAAACAGCACCAGCAGTCTTATGGTCCTGTCCGTGAGTACCTCCTGCTCGATCAGCAACTCGTCTCTCGATTCTGTGGCATCCGGACGGTTTACCAGTTTCTCGGCCAGAAGCCGTATCATTCCGTTAAGGAGTTCCTCCTGCAGAGAGAGGAGCTCTTCGTGCTTCCTCTGCGAACTGTATATCTCAAGATACCGGGTCTCAGACCTGGCAACCTTCGGTCCGGAGACGGCATCGTTATCCACTGCCTCAAGGTGGTAACGCAGCTTCTCGCCGGGTGTAAGCCTGAGCGTGGCCAGATCCCACTTATACGTGCCCTTGCATTCCGTCTCGCCCTCTTTCATGACCTTCAGACATTTCTTTGTCTGCCCGGCTTCTTGACCCTCGTCAACCACCAGACTTATTCCCCTGAGACCGAAGTCGTCAGCGGCCTTATACTCAAGCTCAATCACATCTCTATCACTTACCACCTTTCCCTGCGCAGGGGACAGTATGTTTATCCTCGGGTACTCGTCAGTCTCTACCACGATGCTGTGGGATTTTGACCGGTGCGAAGACGCTCCGCCTGCGCTCAGGGTCTCAAAACTGTAGCTGCCGTCCTCCAACACCACCAGGCTACCCCTTATAACGTTCGCCGTCTCAACAACCATGGGTACCATGGTCGACTCGTTTAACAAAATGCTTGCAGAGTCGAGAGGTTGATTGCTGCGGGCGGATATCTCTACAGCACTGCCATTCAGCGCCCTTATATCGCCGCTCGAACCCATTACCGTCCTCGGTTTAAGGCCGGTGTATGCAGGGTATCTGTAAGTAAGGGTTATATCTCCTATGACGGGCTTTCCGAGGGTTAGTAACGCAGAGGGGGAGTAGCGGGTCTCTGAGAGGATATTAAATCTTTGTACAATATATCCCGGGTTTAGAACTGCGATAGCCACTAAGAGAGTGAGGGCGGCTGTAAACGCCAGCAGATTGCGCCTGAGACCCCGCCTCTCCACAATGTCGTGATGCCTGAGACCCTGAAGTCTTTCCCCGGTCTGTTCAAAAAGCGAGCCAACCAGCTCATGCGAAAAGAGCCGCGCCCGTTTGGGGTCTTCTAAATCCCTGCCGAGCTGGAGGGAACTGACAAGCAGGTCTTTGAGGACCGGGAGGCGTCTTTCTATTAGGAGCGCCAATCTGTGTTCCGACCTTAAGGGCAATATGGGGACAAGGACGTAGCGGTAAGACACATAAACAATTATTAACGCACTGAGGGTGAGGTAGGCCATGCGGGCATAGGGAATCAATGAGAGCTGTGCGGCGGATATCAGTCCTGCCAGGAAAAGGATAAGGGAGATTGTTCCTAGAAGCGCCGCGCCCTCGCCCAGGCGCGTCAGCAGGGCCTTTTTACCCGCCTCCCGCAGAGATTCCCTGATCTTACCGTAATTTGTGTCCAAACGTAAGTCCTTATTATACCAGTACTTTGTAGAGTATTTTACACTTTTTAGTCTATGCCATTCCGCCCACCTTGTCAATCTGTTTTATACCCTCTCAGGTAAACCCCGGTTTTGACTGAAATATTTCTGGGCCGCATAGAGCAGTATATACGCAAGCCGTTATTTTCTATGCGCTTACACAAACTGCCCGCGATTCAAGTAGGCAAAAATTATTTCTTACTTGCACTTGACAATGTATGCAGAAACTGGTAGTTTGTGGTAGTGTGGTCGTGGGGCGCGACTCACACAGTGTGTCCTGACCCGAGTGTGGGCACGCCAGGCCTTTTAGTCATAAGACCGGACGGAAGGGTTAGGGGGGCGGACATTAGAAGAAGGGCTCTCGAGAGAAACCGCGGCTTCCTTTAGGTTTTTTTGTTCTTACACATAATAGGTTCATACGTACAAAGACTGAACGACATTGTTATTGATTTAGTTTTACAAATGCCGCCAAGTAACTGAGGGTTCCTCCTACCATAACGGAATTCTCTGTTGTGCAGCTGCCCCCGTTGCATAACCCTTGGCGGCATTTTTTAATGCCTGGCCAATCTTTCTCCCAAGTGATATACTGCCCCTTCAATTTTTAAACCCCAAAGGCCTTTAAAGGAAATATATGAGCAAGAAGGTTGTACTGGCATTCTCAGGCGGACTGGATACCTCTGTGGCCGTAAAGTGGCTTCAGGAACATTACGGCATGGAGGTGGTGACCCTTACGGTGGACCTCGGGGGTTCCAGCCCGAAAGACCTGGAGAATGTAAAACAGAAGGCCCGGAAGATCGGGGCAAGCAAGGCGATAGTGATAGACGCCCGGGAGGTCTTTGTCCGTTATTTTATATTGCCTGCGCTTCAGGCGGGGGCCATATACGAAGGAGTCTACCCGCTGTCAACCGCGCTGGGCAGGCCGCTCATAGCGAAGCTTCTGGCTGAGGTGGCGGAGGAAGAAGGTGCGGAGGCGGTGGCCCACGGTTGCACGGGCAAGGGCAACGACCAGGTGCGTTTTGAGCTGACGCTTCAGGCCTTTGCGCCGCAGCTAAAGATCATCGCACCCCTGAGGGAGTGGGGCATGAACAGGGAAGATGCCGTAGAATATGCCAGGAAGCACGGTGTGCCCATAGAGGCCGGTAAGAAAAGCCCCTACAGTATAGATGAAAACCTCTGGGGACGCAGCATTGAATGCGGCGCCCTGGAGGACCCCTGGGCGGAACCGCCCGAAGACGTGTGGCAATGGACAAAGTCCGTCAAGGACTGCCCGGACAGAGAAGAGGGCATCGAGATCGGCATAGAGAAGGGCGTTCCGTTCCGCATTAATAAAGACCATATGAACGGCATCCAGATAATAGAAAGGCTGAACCATCTGGGCGGGCTGCACGGCATTGGCCGCATCGACCACGTGGAGAGCCGCGTGGTGGGCATAAAGTCACGCGAGGTCTACGAGGCGCCGGCCGCGGTCATTCTGCACAAGGCCCACAGGGCGCTTGAGTCGCTGGTAATGACGCGCGAGGCAATGCGCTTCAGGGACATTGTGGCCAACCAGTACGCCGACATCATTTACAACGGCCAGTGGTTCTCGGCATTGCATCTTGACCTGGTCGCATACGTCCTGAGTGCGCAACGGGTGGTTACCGGAGCGGTAAAGATGAAACTCCTCAAGGGCTCGGCCACTGTGGCAGGTCGCCGCTCACCGCTGTCATTATATGCACACGAGCTCGCCACATACGACAAAGAAGACCAGTTTGACCATAAGGCCGCCGAGGGTTTTACAAAGATCTACGGGCTCCCGCTAAAAACCCAGTCAAAGATACAGTCTCAGGTCATCTTCGGCACGCATGAGATCGATCTGGCCAGCGTGCTCCCCCCACGGCTTAAGGAAATTACTGAAGGCAAGAAGACGTGCTAGCTTGACAGTGCGACGAGTCGAAGTTCCGCCCTCCAATAAATCGGTGAACTTTCAGCCTCAGGTAGGACGTACCCTACATTGAAGATTACTCCCTTATCTGGCCGCTGCCGTGGATGACGTACTTGTAGGTGGTAAGTTCGGGGAGTCCCATGGGCCCGCGGGCGTGGAGCTTGTCGGTGGATATGCCTATCTCGGCCCCCATGCCGAACTGCCCGCCGTCGGTGAACCTTGTTGAGGCATTGACGTATACGGCGGAGGAGTCGACCTCGTTGGTGAACCGGTCGGCGTTTGTGACGCTCTCGGTGACGATGGCGTCTGAGTGCGCAGAGCCGTATCTTGCAATATGGTCGACCGCCGCGTCAAACGAAGACACCACCCTGACAGAGAGGATGAGGTCCAGGTACTCCGTGTCCCAGTCCTCCTCGGTGGCCTCTTTTATGTCTCCCACAATCTTTCTGGTGTCGCCGCATCCCCTGAGTTCAACACCCGCCTGTTTCATCTTTTCTGCCATAGGGGGCAGGAATTTCTGCGCGACGTTTTTGTGGACCAGCATGGTCTCCATGGCGTTGCAGGTGGCCGCCCTCTGCACCTTGGCGTTCAGGCAGATATTCTGGGCCTTTTCCATGTCGGCGTACTCGTCTACGTAGACGTGACAGACGCCCTTATAGTGTTTGATGACGGGAATCATGGACTTTTCCGTAACAGTGCGTATAAGTCCCTCTCCGCCCCTGGGTATGACCACGTCTATAAGGCCCACCGCCTTGAGCATCAGGTCTACCACCGCCCTGTCGGTGGTCTCCACAATCTGTACGCATCTGGGGTCGAGGTCGGCATCACGAAGGGATTTTTTGATTATCCTGTATATAGCGAGGTTTGATTTGATGGACTCCTTGCCGCCACGCAATATAACGGCGTTACCGGCCTTCAGGCACAGGGCCGCCGCCTCTGCCGTAACGTCGGGTCTTGACTCATATATTATGGCTATCACCCCGAGCGGCACCCTGACCTTCTCTATCAGCATGCCGTTGGGCATCTTCCGTCCCTCCATGACCTCGCCCACAGGGTCTTTGAGGGATACCATCGCCTTCAGCGCCTCGGTCATGGCCTTTATCCGCTTGTCGTTGAGGAGGAGCCGGTCGATGACGGCGTCGCTGAGGCCGTCCTTGCGTGCGGCCTCTATATCGCGCTGGTTCTCCTTCTGCAGGTCGTTCCTGCCGTCCATTAGCCCGCTGGCCATGGCAAGGAGCGCTGCGTCTTTCTGCGCGGTGCCGACGTACGCAAGCCGTCTTGACGCCTCCTTCGCCCCCTTTGTCAGCTCAGCTACGTACTCTTCTATATTTACTTTCGTACCAGTAGGTGCCATAAAAGACCCCCGTTACACTCAGGATAATGAGAACAAGGACGCCAAACAGCCCGATTTTCCTTATTATGCCCCCTTCCGCATCTGTGATCTTATTCCCCGCCAGCGGGTTGTTGTCAACGACGCGGAAATTGTATTTCTTATTATACAACTTCTCCTGCGGACTGCCATACCCCAGTTGTTCTCTGGCCTCTTTCTCGACCTGCACCGGGTCATAGACGAGCGCATCCCTGAGCCTGTGCAGCTCCATGTTCTTCTTCTTGAGCAGGGCCACCTCTTTTTCAAGCACCCCTTGCCTTGCCAATACGGTCTTGAGCTCGGCGCGCTTCTTGGCAATGACAACGGAGAAGGCTACTATTATCCCCAGTGTCAGCGCAAGAGGTATTATGAAAGAGATAAACTGT
>JAZGAY010000154.1:0-5522 GCA_036475985.1 Candidatus Brocadiales bacterium | reverse complement strand
ACGGGTATGTCCAGGAACCCGGCAACCTCTTTATACGTAAAACCCTCTACCGTCTTTAAGAGAAATGCCATACGCTCTTTCGGACCAAGTGAAAGCAGTGCCGATTTCACGCGGTCTTCCAGCTTCTCAAACAGCGCCTGGGGGTCCTGTAGCACCGAACTGTAAGCCGACTCCCTTTCCAACGCCTCCAGGAGATTCACATCCTGCCATGAGGCCCTGAACTGGACGTCCCTCTTAAACTTCTTGTTATAATTAAATATCTTGTTTATCAGAAAACGGTACATCCAGCCCTTAAAGTTTGTGCCGGGCTCGAACCTATCGAACTGCTTGTAAGCGGAGAGGATGGCGTCCTGGAGCACGTCCTCGGCGCTGTTTTTGTCCCAGATAACATGCAGACAAAACCTGTAAAAGCTGTCTCTGTGGCCACTTAGGAGTTGTACAAACTCCTCCGCTTTTTTCGCTCTGGCTGCCGACCCTCTCTGCATTGTCTTATTTATGAATTTCTGATGTCCAGCTTTTTATTTCACAATTTCATAAGGACGTAAAAAAAGCCCCTCCTTTACCGAAGGGGCTTCCAAGTATTTTGTGATATCGTATTTCCATCACCCAGCTCAGCCAGGGGTTCGCTTCATTCTTAGTCTTCTATAATTGATTATTTTCCTACAATCTCATCTACTTCAAAATCCTCGTAGGCGTCTCCTTCGGCCTTCTTTTTCTTTTTCTTCTCTACCTTTTCAGCAAGGTATGCTCTAAAACCTGCCTTTCTTACCGCACCAACTAATGCCTCAGCGTCTGTGCTCTTTCTCACGGTAACGACAGCCTTTTCGTTCTTAAAGTCCACGTAGACCTTTCTCACTCCCTTTACACCCTTCAACGCCTCCTTTACCTTGATAGTGCTGGAGTAACTATCCATTCCCTTTATGTTCAATTGTATTTTTTTTGCCGCGTATGCAGAAGGGGGGCAAATAAATGAGTTAAGGCCGGCCATGACCATCAGAACAAGAACACATACGGCCATCTTATTTGTCGCTCTCACCCAAGACCTCCTTAATATTCTTCGTTTACGCCAAAGAAGCCCACATAAAGAATCTTCCACAATGCATCACAAATTGCAAGGACATTCGAGAATCCACAAGACACAAAAGGCCCCCTGCCAACGGGGGACCTTTTGCTAAGGCCAGCCCCTGGCATACCTTAGGTGTGACTCTGTGCGTGCTTATCCCTTTTAAGGTCGCCAGGGAACTACTAAACTATGTTTTTACAATGAGAGTTCGAAGTCTGCTTTTGTGTCCTTATTCGCCTCTACCTTTACCTCCCTTTTCTGGGCCTTAAGGCCTTTCTTCTTAAAGGCCTCATGCCAGATTCTCAACTTGTATTCACCGGCGGGTATGCCCGTTATCTTGTAGCTGCCGTCGGTCCCGGTAAGATAGAAGTACGGACTGTCCCGCACTACTATCCAGGTGGTCATCCACTTGTGTACGTCACATCCAACCTTAATTACTTCCCTGAATTTGAACTCTTTTTCAACCGGCTGACCGTCTCCGGGTATACTCTCATTGAACGAGCTGTTCTTCATCGAATATGAATGAAGGTTGTGCATCAGGGGGTCGCCGTTCTTCAACTCCACCGTGCTCCCCACTGGGATAACCTGGACGTGTGGTTTGAACGTACACTCCTTCTGGCCCAAAACAAAATGCTTCTCGGCCATCCGCTTTTTATTCTCGTCACTTACGTCCGCTTCCGACCACTTCTTACCCTTCTTGACCTTCTGCAAATAAATCACCGCATTCTTTATGCCCTTGCTGCTCTTGTCTACTATGAGCTTCTCATAGTATTTGGGGCTGTGTACGGCACAAACCTCCTGGTCTTTGTCCACGTTAATCTCTTCGGGGGCGGGGACGTCACCCGATAACCTCACAACACCACTTATACTACCTCCGGCAGTTACCTCTATCTCCTCATAGGCACCCTGAGCATCGGGCATCATAGAGACAAGTCCAAGAGTCCAGGCCCCCAACATTATTGCCATAAAGACCAAAGAGATTCTCGTAAACATGTCTTGCTCTCCTCTAAATGGACAAAAAAACTAGAACGGGCACGGCTGTGCCCTCAGACCCGATTTTTACAAAGGTCCCTGCTAAAAGGATTCTTCCGTTATATGCCGCCATCCTTACTTCTTCCTACCTCAGCCGTCGCAGGGGCTGACGTCAGCAAGTCACCGGGACTCATTATAAGGTCCTTTATGGCCTCAACTTGCTCCTCTGGCGTCCCGGGGAAGATGTCCTGGAATTCGCCCCACGGGAACTTGGGCATCTTCGTGCCTACCTGTATCCTCTGAGGGTTTGTAAGCCACTCGCGTATCCAACCGGGTCTCAGGCGGATGCGGGCAAGCGAGAGGTCGGGCGCCCAACCGGAGGGGTCTCCCTCGGGCTTTATGTCACCCCGTACGTGACAAGAGCCGCAATTTACGTCCTTTGAATCCATCAACGCCCTTGCCTTGACATAATGTTCGGGGTCTTTGCCACACACAGCGTCCACGTACTTTTGTTCTCTTTCCACCAATCTCTCATAAGGATATTCCTGGTCGTCGTTGAGCGCAAAGAACTTGGCAATCATTCCCGCTTCTTCTTTCGACAGGCCGAAGGTAGGCATCCTGACGTTCAGCCACGGCCTGAGGTAATAGGGCTCCTGCACAAACCTGAACAGCCACGAGGCCTGCGCCCTTCTGCCTTCCCCGTAGAGGAACGGCGGTGCGAAGATACGGGCCTCTTCCTGCACCATGTCTTCTTCCTCCTCAAGCCACTCGATTATGTAGGGCACTATTTCCCCACCCATCGTCGGGACACGGCCCACTATCTCGTCAAGTTCTATTGCAATGTTCTCACCCAGCTTCTTATCCAGTTCAGGGTAGTCGTGCCAGAGCTGGAAGAACAGGGTCTCGTCTTCTTCAAGTTTTGCCATCCCCTCCACCTTTGTACCGTCTTCAAGTGTAAGCTTCTCCAGGGTGAAGGGGTGGCAACCTATACAGTTGTATCTCCTGATAAGGAACGTACCGTCCACAACGGCCTTCTCCTTCTCGGAGAGATGACGCTTAAACCCTGCCGGCACCTTCTCGCCAGTCAGGCCCAGCATAAACGTTACAAGGGCCTTTAACTCTTTGTCAGTAAGGCTTACGTCGGGCATCCGCAGCATGTCGGCCGGATTTTTATACTTGCCTTTGTCAAAGATTCGCGGGTCCTTTAGCTTTGTGGCAAGCCATTTCTTACGCGACTGAGAGACGTTCTCCCTGACGTACTCCTGACCGATATCATGTAAAAGCTCGTGCTCCAGCAGGGCAAAATCGAAACGCTCCACGGTCTTGAATCCCTCTTCAGAGAGGTCCGCACCAACCTTGCCCCTCTCCTCCAGGCCCTTAATCGGGTGACAACCGAAGCAACCGTAACGGGTGATGAGCTTAAAACCCTTCTCGGCCCTTTGCGGGTCGCTAAAGTCGACCGCTTCAGTACCGGGTTCCTCTTGCTTAAGGGTAGAGAGATAGACGGCTATCTTGTCCGCTTCCTCCTTATCCAGACGCAGGCTGGGCATACGGCCCTCCGGGAAATATTTCTTGGGATTGACTGTCCAATCGGCGGCGTACTCGGGCCTTATTTTTTCCCCCACCCTGGTGAGGTCCGGGGCGAAATGGCTGCCCCTGTCGCCTACCCGGTGGCATCCCAGACAGCCTCTGGTCTCAAAACTGGCCAGCCCCTCCTCTACCATGTCCTCATAGTCCTCGCCGTCCTCATCTATCTCCAGAGCCCCCCCTGAAGGGTTCTCCTCGGTTATCTGCCACAGATACGATGCAATGTTTAACCTCTCTTCCTCGTTCAGGAAGAAGCGCGGCATCCTCGTGTCTCCCCTGAATTCCCTCGGGTTGTCGAGCCAGCCATCAACCCAGCCCGCAAAAACCTTTGCGTTAAGCCGGTCCAGTCTTGGCCCTATGAACCGGGTCGCATCCTCCCTCTTTAAAGCGCTTACCGCGTGACAACCTATGCAGCCAACCTCGTGAAACAGCTTACGGCCCAGTGAAAGCATCTCCGCACCGGGGACATCGACCTCATAGTCGTGACACTTGAAGCACCCGGCCTGTGTATATTCCCCGTGGAGCATCGGGTAGTTCCAGTACTCCAGCTCGCCGTGTGCCTTATAGGCGACGGCAGTGGCATAACCCTGTCCCCTGTGGCAGGGAGTGCAGCCAAAGTTCTCCACCGGATGTACGTTCATAATGCCCCTCTCGCTCAGCCCTGGACCAAGGGGTGGGAGCGTAATGACCGTGGGGTGTGACCTCAGCGGATTAGGGACGTCGTCAAACCCCTTTCTGGTTATGCCAGCGTGGCAACTGTGGCATCTGTCTACAATCCCCAACTCGTCGTTCACTACCTGCTTTATCTCTATCCTCTCCTTTTTCAGCGCCTCGCGGAAGCGGTGTACGTTCGCAATGCGGGACTGATACACTTGTAATCTCTCTTGAAGCGCGTCCTTCTCCCCGGCCATCCCGGCGAGTTCCTTCCTCAACTCCTTCTTCCTCACCTGATTTGCAGCCATCTTTGCATTGATTCTCTCTATGTGAGGTTCCTGGACCTGGGCCTCAAGCAGCAGCCTGTCCTTCTTGTCGCCTGCGGGCAGCTTCTCCATCACGTACACAATAGACTGATATTTACCGCGGTGCAGTTGCAACTCATGGAGCAGCCCGGTAATCTCTACGTCCTTATCTTGCAGTTCTTTGACCTTTGCCTGTCTCTCTGGATCGTCTTCAAATGCCTTGAGAATCTTCCGGTATTCCTGGTTCAACTGATTATATTCGTCGCCGGTCAGGGCGGCCTGTAATTCTTCCAGGTCTTTCGTGGATTTCTTGTCTGCAAGCGCCAGGAACTGCTTTTGATAGGTCTTCCAGGGCCGCCTGCTTACTACCTCATCGTAAACGGCCCACAGGGTGCTGACCACCAGAAAGAGTATGGAGAAGACAAACAGCTTTGCGTATGATTTTTGTTCTAAGGGGTCTTTTTTCTCGGGCATCTTCTGTCGCTCAAACGTTCAACCAGGGTGTTACAAGGATATATTTGATTGAAAAGACCAGACGCATGACCATCTTTATCGGGAGGGCCATCATAGTCCAGAAGAGGAAACAGACTATGCCAAAGCGGATGAGGCCGAGCTGCTCCAGCGTCTCGCTCTTGTGGCCCTTGAGCCATATATATGGAAGCAGCATGCCGAGTGCGTAATAGCCGATGATCGCTCCCAGCCCTATAATAACGCCGGTCGAATAAGTATTCAGGGCCGCCACGCCGGTAATCCCGGCGAGCCATTCGTTCAGGTTGATGTTAACCTCCGCCACGACCCTGTGCGGGTCCCACTCCTGACCCGGCCAAAAGAACATCCAGCCCGGCCCGCGGCAGAACACTCCGATAACTATCTCCATGACCCACAGGAAAAAGAAACCAAACCAGTAGGTAAGTATGGCGAACCTTCTCTCGTTAAAGGTG
>JAZGAY010000153.1:0-2064 GCA_036475985.1 Candidatus Brocadiales bacterium | reverse complement strand
TAAGGTCTTTCACCTGTTTGAAACCATGTTTTTGAGGCTCGAGCGCGTCTACGTTAAGGTGCTGGGCTGGTCTCTCAGGTGGAGGTTTATTGTGTGCATAATTGCCGCTGCCAGCCTTGCCGGCGGTATCCTCCTTGCAGGACTCGTTGGGAGAGAGCTGGTGCCGAGTTCAGACACGGGGCAGTTTATGGTGAGCATAAAGACGCCGGTGGGCTCGTCGCTGAATTATACCGATAAGATGATGAAGAAGATTGGATACATTTTGGACGAAGTGCCGGAGGTCCAGTCGTTCTTCTCTGCGGGCGGTTTTGGCGGTGGGAACAAGGGTATTTTCTTTGTGCACTTGCGCCCAAAGAATAAGCGCAGACGTTCGCAGCTTGAGATTATTTCCGGCCTCAGAAGACAGTTCTCCAGGGTCCCGGGCGTATTCGCGTTTCCCATTGAATTTGAACGCAGTTTTGGCGCAAGGAGGGGCTCGCCGCTTGAATTTACCATCTCCGGCCCCGAACTCAAGGAGCTTGAGAGGCTGGACGTCGAGTTTCAGGAGAGACTTAGAAAGATTCCCGGCGTTGTGGACGTGGATTCCGACCTGGAACTGGGCCGGCCGATGGTGTACGTGAACATAGACCGCAAAAAGGCTGCCGACCAGGGCGTGGACGTTACCGGAATAGGCAATGCCATCAGGGCCCTCATGGGAGGCGTGGAAGTAGCCGATGCCAAATTCAAGTACGAAGGCAAGCGATATGATACCATCGTAAGGCTGGCCGAACCATACAGAGACCTGCCCAAAAACATAGGCGAACTCCACCTTAGAAATAGAGACGGCAGAATTGTCGGGTTAAAGGACGTGGTAAGCGTAAAAGAGGCAACAGGTTTTAATGTCATAAACAGAAGGAACCGTCAGCGTTCTTTTGTAATATCGGCAAATCTCGTCGAGGGCGAAATTACCCTGGGAGAAGCGGTTAAAGGTGTCAATGACATGGCAGGGGAGATACTTCCGGAACAGTACACCCTGGCGTTCTCGGGCAAGGCGGAGACGTTTAAGGAATCTATGAGGAGTTTGATATTTATAATAATACTCTCCATGATTATTACCTATATGGTGCTTGCGTCCCTGTTTGACAGCTTCATTCACCCTTTAACCGTAATGCTGGCGTTGCCGCTTAGTTTCATTGGCGGGTTCGGCCTGTTGCTTGTCACCAGGAATACCATCAACGCCTTCAGCATGATAGGCCTCATACTGCTGCTGGGGTTGGTTTCAAAAAACTCCATATTGCTGGTGGACCATATGAACAGGCTGAGACGGGAGGGCATGGAGGTCGGTCAGGCCATAGTGAAGGCCAGCGAGATAAGGATGCGTCCTATCCTTATGACGGGCTTCTCGACAATCTTTGCGATGCTGCCGATTGCCATAGGCCTCGGTCATGGCGCCGAGGCCAGGGCCGGCATGGGTATAGTGGCCGCGGGCGGCATGTTCTCTTCCATGTGCCTGACCCTGCTTGTGGTGCCGGTATTTTATTCTCTGCTGGATGAGCTGAGTCGTATTGTCAGGCGTCCAAAACGGAAGAAGCTCAAAAAGCGCAAGAAGACAAGAAAAACCGCTGCCGCAGGGTATACTACTGAGGAATAGTCGATGTCACTGGCGCTCATAACACTTTCAGAAGAAGGTCTGAGTATTGCGGAGCGGCTGAAGTCCGGTCTGGGTGAAGACGCAGAACTGTTTGTGTCGGAAAGACTCTACCACGAGATGCCCCACGCAAAATCCTTCTCAGGGGGGATACGCGAGCTTGTGGACGAAATTTTTGATAAAGACAAATATAACAGCCTGGTCTTTATAATGGCCCTTGGTATAGTGGTGCGGGCGATTGCGCCGCACGTGAAGGACAAACTCTCGGACCCCGCGGTGGTGGTGGTAGACGACTCTGGACGGTATGCGGTTAGCGTGCTGTCAGGTCACGAGGGCGGCGCCAACGAGCTTGCCCTTAAGGTGGCCAATGCCCTTCATGGCGAGGCAGTCATAACCACGGGCACCGAGGCGAAGAAGGACATAATAATAGGGCTTGG
>JAZGAY010000152.1:0-3484 GCA_036475985.1 Candidatus Brocadiales bacterium | reverse complement strand
GAAGTGGCTGCCCATAAAGCCCGGCACGGACGCGGCGCTGGCGCTGGCCATGATACGCTGGATAATCGAGAACGAGCGCTACGACAGGGATTTCCTCCAGAGCGCCACGCGCAGGGCTGCGGCCGATAAGAACGAGTCGTCCTGGAGCACGGCAAGCCTGCTTGTCAAGATTGAGGGCGGCCGCCCCACGACCTACCTGCGGGCATCCGAGATAGGAGTCGGTAAGGAGGGCGAGTTTGTCGTACTTTCCAACGGGGAGCCAAAGGCCGTGGACATAAGTTCAAACACAAGGCCCGTCTTCGGTGATCTGTTTGTCGACGGAATGGCAGGCGGTATACCCGTCAAGACGGCGCTCCAGTTGTTAAAGGAATCCGCGTTCAGCAGGACCCTCGAGGAGTATGCCGGGCTTACGGATATCAAAAAGGAAGACATTGTCGAGGTGGCGCGCGAGTTCACGTCCCACGGCAAGAAGGCCGTGGCGGAGTTCTACAGAGGGCCCGTCCAGCACACTAACGGATACTACAACGCCCAGGCGATTATTGCGCTCAACGTGCTTATCGGGAACATCGACTGGAAGGGGGGCCTGGGAAAGGGCGGCGGACACTGGCACGAAAGCGGAGACAAGACAAACCAGCCCTTCCCCCTGAAAAGATCTCTGCATCGGGGAAAGATACATGCCTTCGGCCACAAACTTACGCGGGAAAAATCTTTTTACGAAAAGTCCACGCTCTTTACCGGCTATCCTGCGAAGCGCCCGTGGTACCCCTTCACCAGTAACGTGTACCAGGAGGTCCTGCCGTCCGCCGTAAGCGAGTATCCGTACGGCGTGAAGGTGGTGTGGATGCACATGGCCACACCGGGTATGTCCACGCCTGCCGCCAACAGCCAGCTCAGGGCCCTGCAGAATATCAATAAAATTCCGCTCCTTATAAGCACCGACATAGTCATAGGCGATTCCACCGTCTTTGCCGATTACGTGTTTCCGGATACCAGCGCCTGGGAACGGTGGGGCCTGCCGCACGTAACGCCCGACGTGCAGACCAAGACGAGCAAGGTCCGCCAGCCCACAGTTGCGCCCATCCCCGAGACGGTCGAAGCGTTTGACGAGGATATGCCCATCTGTATGGAAACGGTCATGCTCAAGATTGCCGAGAAGATGGGTCTTCCCGGATACGGAAAGGACGGGTTTCAGCGCGGACAGCCGTTCGAGCGTTTTGAGGACTATTATCTCCGAATGGTGGCGAACATCGCCTGGGGCGACAAACTCAATGACAGCGTACCGGACGCCGGCCCCGCCGACATCGAGTTATACGAAGAGTCGCTCCGTCACCTGCCGGGCAGCGTGTTTGACGCCAAGCGTTCGAAGGCCACGGTCGGGGACAAGTACTGGAAAATGATGGTATACGTACTCCTGAGGGGAGGGAGGTTTGAAAACTTTGACAGGGCATACAAGGGAGACAAGCTGGCCCACAAGTTCTCAAGCCACATGAACCTCTACGTGGAGCCGGTGGCCAACGGCAGGAACTCGATGACCGGGCAGTACTTCTCGGGCATGTCCGGATACGAGCCCACCATGGGAAGTACCGGCGGCGTGATTGGAGACGAGATCTACCCGCTTACGCTTATCACGTATAAAGGAATCCTGGGAGGGCAGTCCCGTACGCTGCCCAACGACTACTGGCTGAGCCAGATATGGCCCGAGAACCATGTGGAACTTAACCCCGTGGACGCCAGGGCTATTGGGGTAAAGAACGGCGACCTGGTCCGCATCCTGTCCGCCACGAACCCTTACGGTGTATGGTCCATAGGACGGGAAAAATACACAGAAGGCAAGGCCAAACTGACCGAGGGGCTCAAGCCCGGAGTGGTCAACGTCAGCTGGCATTTTGGCCACTGGGCCTACGGGGCGGCGGACACGGAGATTGACGGACAGGTAATAAAGGGAGACGAGCGGCGTACTACAGGGTTGTGTCCAAATGCCGTAATGCGCCTCGACCCCTACCTCGGGGACGTCTGCCTCACCGACCCCATAGGCGGCAGCTCCGCGTTCTTCAGCACCAGGGTCAAGGTCGTCAAGCTCTAAGGCGCAGCCGCGCCGGTTTCTGGGGCGCAGCCGCGCCGGTTTTTGAGGTGCAGCCACACCCTTTTTACCGTCTTCTTTTACTGCTTCCCAAGATGTGGTAATCGGTTGATTTATGAGGTTGCTTTAAACCCGCAAACGTGTTATCTTAGTTATTGTAAATCCTTCAGCAAGCGGTAGAAATGGACATAATCGCCACGAACAGGAAGGCCCGCTTTAAGTTTACGCTGCTTGAGAAATTTGAGGCCGGCCTCGTGCTGAAGGGCAGCGAAGTAAAGAGCCTGAGGAACAAGGACGCAAGTATGAGCGAGGCCTTTGCCCTGGTAAGGGACGGGGAAGTATTCTTGCAGGGCCTCCACATCGGCCAGTACAAGCAGGCCGGGCTTCAGGGGCACGAACCGACGCGTCTGCGTAAGCTCCTCCTTAAAAAGATCGAGATAGCGAAAATCATCGGCAAGGTGGATGAGAGGGGCTACACGCTGGTACCCCTCACGCTCTACTTCAACAAGCGCGGTATCGCCAAGGTGGAAATAGCCCTTGCAAAGGGCAGACAGGCCCACGACAAGCGCGAGGCCATCCGCAAGCGCGAGACCGACCGCGACATCCTGAGGGCCCTTAAACGCTAAAATAGGGGGGCGAATGGATTCGACCGTGTAACGGAGGTAAGTGGTAGCATGCTGAGGTTGTCAGGAGGCCTCATAAAACACCTGGCGCATATTAAAAGTGCCGATTATCAAATGGCAATGGCTGCATAACTAGTAGCCCGTCCTTTGGGTCCTGCCTGCGAAACCTTTAGGACGACAGCTAGCAGGCTGGCCCGGGCATTTTGTTGTCCGATGCGTCCGGGTAAGAAACTAATCGGGCTGGCTGGCCCGGAACCCTGTCTACCGGGGTCCGGAGAGGCGAGATTTTGAAAAAGATAGACTAAGCATGTAGAGACCTTTACCGACGAGCATTGGGACGCGGGTTCAATTCCCGCCGCCTCCACCATTAGTATAAATTGTTAACCAGACAAAAGACTGGTTGACGATGCTGACAAACCCGCAAGGTCAATATAGTCATTTTCTTAAGGGGCGCAAATGGGGAATTATTCCTACACAGTGATTTTTGAACCTCTGGAAGAAGGAGGTTACCAGGTCATTGTACCGGCCATTCCCGATATTATTACCTGCGGCCGCACCCTGGGAGAGGCAAAAGAGTTGGCCCAAGACGCTATCAGGTGTGATCTGGAAGGACTGGTAAAAGATGGGGAATCTATTCCAAAAGACATAACGACCGAGCCAATTACCGAGAAATTAGAAGTAAGCCTTGAGAAAGTGTGAGAAAAGACTTACCTGTCCTCAAGCCCAAAGAAGTACTCAAGGCCCTTTTAAGGGCCGGTTTTTATGTCCATCACCAAACAGG
>JAZGAY010000151.1:0-3625 GCA_036475985.1 Candidatus Brocadiales bacterium | reverse complement strand
TTTTCCTGTGAAGCGGCGACACTCTCAAAGCGCATGCACTCATTGAGGAAGGTGAGGCGCACAGTGCCGATAGGCCCGTTTCTCTGTTTTGCTATTATTAGCTCTGCATCTCTTGGGTTTTTGTCTTTGTTATAGTACCCCTCACGGTGAAGCAGCAGGACAAGGTCGGCGTCTTGTTCTATGGAGCCGGACTCCCTGAGGTCGGACATCCGTGGTTTTTTTTCCTCCCGCATCTCCACGGCGCGGTTGAGCTGGGAGACGGCTATGACCGGGATTTCCAGCTCCATGGCAAGCGACTTCAGCCCCCTGGAGATCCTGGATATCTCCTGTTGCCGACTCTCCATACCCGGGGCGTCCATGAGTTGTAGATAATCTACCACCAGCAGCTTTATGTCGTGCTGAGACTTCATGCGTCGGGCCTTCGCCCTGAGGGCCATTATAGTGAGCCCCGCACTGTCGTCGATAAACATCTTGGCGGGTGAAAGTGCCTCGGCGGCGGTAGTAAGCTTGCGCCACTCGTCATTTTGTATCCCGCCCTTGCGTACTTTATGGTTACTGAGCCGTGCATACGCGCAGAGGAGGTTTTGTGCTATCTGTTCTGCAGACATTTCAAGGGAAAACAGGACCACCGGCAGTTTCTCCACCGCACCCACGTGCTGAAGTATATTCAGGACGAGGCTCGTCTTGCCCATACTGGGCCTGCCCGCAACCACGACAAGCTGTTTGGATTGAAGTCCGCAGGTCTGGTCGTCAAGGTCGTAGAAACCGGTGCTCAGACCCGTCAGCCGCCCTTTTCTGTCATTTATATTTTCCAGTCTCTGGAATGCATCGTTTATCAGGTCTGCAATGTGTCTGGTCTTGTCCTGATATCTTCTCTGGGCAATGTCGAATATAAGCTTCTCTGACTTGTCCAGCAGCAAACTAACTTCGTCTCTGTTTTCATACGTATCTTTCTGTATCTTAACGGCGGCTTCGACAAGGCCTCTCTTTATTGCGTTATCTCTTATAAGACATGCGTAGTACTCTGCGTTGGCTACCGCTGGCACTGAGGCCTCCAGTTCCAGGAGGTAATCCCTTCCGCCTATCTTTTCCAGGGTGCCGCGCCTTTTAAGTTCATCTATTAGAAGAACCAGGTCGACCGCCTGATTCTTGTCGTAGAGTGATACTACGGTCTCGAAGATTTCCCGGTGGGCGGTCTTATAGAAACTGTCCGCCGTGAGGTACTGTAGGACAGTGTCTACGACCGTGTTATCAAGCAGCATGGCCGCCAGAAGACTGGCTTCGGCCTCCAGGCTTTGAGGTAGCGTCCTTTCCAGAGTTTGCACTGCCATCAGCCTCCCCCTCTTCTTATAACAAGCCTTTCGATAACTTTAATTGACTCTATTCTTCTTTTACTACAAAGAGCTTGATTTGAGTCTTTATTCCGGGGTAAAGGTCAAGGGGCACGTCGTAGGTGCCACACTCCTTTATATGCTCTTCCAGGGCGATGGCTGTTTCTTCTACGGAATAGCCCCTGCGCCCCAGTTCTTCAACGATGCCGGCGGGGGTGATGGAACCGAAAAGACGCCCCTCTTCGTTTGTCTTGACGGCGATACTGAATTCAAACCCCGAAAGTTCTTGCGCAAGCTTGCTCAGCCCGTCTTTGGCGAGTTTCGCGTCTCGTGACTCTTTTCTTTTCCGCGTCTCCACCTCTTTGGCGTTCGCGGGTGTTACCGTAGTGGCCAGGCCCTTTGGGAAGAGGTAGTTTCTTGCATATCCGTCTGCCACGGTTACAGTGTCGCCCATGCCTCCAAGTTTTTCCACATTTTTTCTCAGCAGTATCTTCATAATAATCTCCACGACGAGTTAGGCCGCGTAAGGAAGCAGGGCCATGTAACGCGCCCTCTTAACGGCGCGTTTTGTGGAACGCTGGTGTGAGGCGCAGTTGCCCGTGCGTTTGCGGGAAAGCAGTTTGCCCTGTGTGGCGACAAGTTTCTGGATGTTGGTCAGGTCCTTATAGTCTACTTCGTCTATGCTCATCCTGCAGAACCGGCATTTCTTCGTGTACACATATTTCCTCTTTTGAGGCCTTCTTTTTGTCTTTTCCCGTGCCATCTAAAAAGGTATCTCCTCCTCACTGATGTCGTTTGAAACGGAATTGCTGTCTGCTTTAGTTTCACCGGGGGGTGCACTTCGTTTCTTGGTCTGCCCGATGAACTGAAAATCCTCGGCCACGACTCTCAAGGCATTTCTTTTTTGGCCGTCCTGGGACTCCCATTGTCTGAACTGGAGACGGCCTTCTATGAATATCGGACTCCCCTTGGAAAAGTATTCGCTGATAATCTCGCCCCTTTTCCCGAACATGGTTATGTCTACAAAACACACGTCTTCTTTCTTTTCTCCTTCAGGGGAGGTCCAGTTTCTTGAGACTGCAATACCGAAACTGGCAAGCGCCGTACCGCTTTGCGTATAGCGAAGTTCAGGGTCTCTTGTCAAATTGCCCATCAGGAATACTTTATTAAAACTGGCCATATCTCGCACCTCTTGTAATTATTCTTTAAACAGCTGGTTTCTCAGTTCTTGTTTCCTTTTTGATCTCGCGCGTGGGTTCGCTAGTCTCGAAAGAAGGTGGTGCTGCCACAGAACCCTCCGCACCGGGCTCCGGTCTCTTGTGTGCCTTTAGAATCAGGGTCCTGAGGATGGTGTCCGAGAGGATACAAGCGCGTCTCATATCCGGGATTGTGTCAGTAGCGGCATCGAAGTAGATTTGCATGTAAGTGCCTCTCCTATGCCCGTTTACCTGGTATGCCAGCTTTCGCTCGCCCCACTTTTCCGTACTAATTACCTGGGCCCCTCCCTTTTTCAAGATATCGTGCACGTGCTGCACCGCGCTATCCCAGTCATTGGCCTTCGTATTGTCTATCAGGAACATTGCCTCATATGTCCTCAAGCCCTGAATACCTCCTTTAATGGATTAAATCATTTATATTGTAATTGCCGCGCAGGCCAAGGGAGGCCCGCATGTTATCCAAAAAGAACTAATTATACTTCTTGGCGCATTGGTCTATGTCGCTACGCATCCAGTCAAGAACGGCTTCGCAGGCCGTTTCCAATGCCTCCTCGATTACGCCTACTTCTCTCTTGGGGAATGGCGCAAGTACATAATCGCTTGCTCCGCCCTGGGGTGGAGGTCCAACGCCGATTCTCAAGCGGGGGAACTCGGTGCTGCCCAGGCTTTCAATAATTGACTCAAGACCCTTATGCCCGCCGCTGGAGCCTTTTTTCCTGATTCTGAGCTTACCCGGAGGCAGATTTATATCGTCACAGATTACCATTAATGAGGCCATACTGCAAGTGTAATGCTCAAGCACCCTTTTGACTGTTGGGCCGCTTCGGTTCATGTACGTCAGGGGTTTTACTAAAAGGAGTCTATCGGCATCAAGTGGCACTTCTCCAACAAGCGACCTAAAACGCCGGGTGCCTACCTCTACGCCAAAACGCCCGGCCAACCTGTCGACTACCGCAAAGCCCAGATTATGCCTCGTTTTAGTATATTTCTCCCCTGGATTTCCCAGGCCTACGAGAATTTTCATTAAGAGGGCCTTATGATTTTCCTTCTCCTTTTCCTTCTCCCTTTTCCTTCTCC
>JAZGAY010000150.1:0-5097 GCA_036475985.1 Candidatus Brocadiales bacterium | reverse complement strand
TTTCGAACAAGAGCGGCATCCAGGAAGAATTCCTTCACACGTTCAACACGCTGTATCAATCGGCGAAAAAGATTATCTTTGCCAGCGATGCACACCCCAGGCAGATAAAAAAGATCAAACAGAGCCTTGCCAGCCGCATGATGTCGGGCATGGTTGCGGAGATACATCCCCCTGATTATGAGACATCACTGGCGATACTCAAGGCGAAGGCGAAGGCGACAGGAAGGGCTATGCCGTCCGACGTACTCGGGTATATGGCAGAGAAGCTGAAGGCGCGGAGCGTGAGGGAATTTGAGAGTGTCCTTACGGCCGTTAACGCGGTAGCCGCGGCCTATAACAAGAAGATAAACGTGCCGTTGGTCAAAGACGTCCTTGCCGGTGTGTCCTCCACCAGGATTAGGAAGATAAGGATAGAAGACATAGAACAGTGTGTGAGTGATCATTACCATCTTAGCCCCGAGGAGCTCCAGTCATCGAGGAAAAAAAGGTCGCACTTGCTGCCCCTACATCTGTGCTGTTATCTTTGCCGGACCTTGACCGACGCCTCCTACCAGGAGATTGGGGACTATTTTGGCAAAAGACGACATACCACGTGCATGGCCGCCATTAAGAAGATAAAGAAAAGATTAAACGAAGACAGAGAATTTCGTGAGCTGGTGGATGTACTCTCAGAGACAGTAAGGTCAGGTACTTCGTAGACCCTCTTCGGCGTGGAGGGCTTCGTAGAAGGAAGCAGACTTCGCAGGGCGATACCTGAAGCGGAGTTACCCCCCGTTAGGCGATTGCCCTGCTAGGGCAGGTCGAAAATGTTATACCATTAGTTACGTTCTAATAATGGTGGCCTGCCCTACCCTCCTCCCCCCCGTAATTCTTTGCTGAGACGGCCCGGGTGAGCGTGCGTTTCGGCACCTGCCCGGTGGACCAGACAACCAGAAATGCAAGCAGGGGCAGAAGGCCTCATTGCCCCTGGCCTTTAGCCCTGTGTGCATTGTCCAGTAAGACATAAAACAAGTGGAGGTCATACCATTTCATCGAGTAGCTCAGAACGACTCAAGCGGTTAAGGGACACGATACAGAGGCGGAGACTGAATGCTCTTATAGTAAGCAACATAAAGAACGTCCAATACCTCAGCGGCTTTAGTGGTTCGGAAGGGATGCTGCTCGTCACCGGGGAGCGCGCGATGATGGTTACGGACTCCCGGTACTTTGAGCAGGTTAAAGAGGAATGTGCCGGCATAGAGTTAATCGAGCAGAAGCGAGGACCGGTAAAGACCATTGCCAATCTGGCAAAAGGCTTAAAGCCGAGAGCCTTGGGCTTTGAGGCGAACGCGTTAACGTATTCGCAGTACAGTGAACTGAAGGGTGCCCTGGGGCGAGTGAAATTGGTGGCCACGAAGGGGATGGTAGAGCGTTTGAGAGAGATAAAAGACGATGAGGAGATAAAAAAGATCAAGAAGACGTTAAGAATAGCCGAGGCGGCGTTTAAGTCCTTGAGGAAGAGAATGCGGCCGGGTATGACAGAGAAGCAATTGGCCGATGCGCTTGAGATGGAGATGAAGCGGGAGGGTGCGGCTGGCCCTTCGTTCCGGACGATAGTCGCTGCAGGTGAACGCGCGGCCCTGCCACATGCGCCCCTGACGGACAGAAGGATAGGCCGCAATGATATGGTGCTTGTTGACTGGGGTGCGTCATGGCAGGCATACAATTCTGACTTGACAAGGGTACTGTTCATAAATAGAATCGACGCAAAGGCAAGAGAGATATACAAGATAGTCCTGGACGCTCAAAAAAGGGCCATCGGCAAGATAAAGGGGGGGGTAAGCATCAAGGAAGTAGACGCGGCGGCCAGGGCATACATAGAGAAGAAGGGTTACGGTAGGAATTTCGGTCATGGTCTGGGCCACGGGATAGGGCTTGAGGTTCATGAGGGTCCGAAACTGAACCGCACCAGTAGAAGGCTGCTAAAGGAAGGAATGGTTGTTACTGTTGAGCCGGGTATTTACGTCCCGGAGTGGGGTGGTGTGAGAATAGAAGATATGGTACTGGTAAAAAAAGATGGATGTGAGATGTTGAGCCACATCTCGAAGGATCTTGGCGAGGCGTTAATTTGAGGCATCGTTACTCTACGACTATTCAGACGTCCGTCTGTCCCCCAAAAACGGTCTTTAGAAACTGCCCCGCAGTATGAAGGGATTCACTAAAAAGAAAATGAGTACGATGGACAAGGTCAAAGAGCTCATTTCTTTAATGAACGCCCATGACCTGACCGAGATAGAGATTCAAGAAGACGCGTTGAAGGTCAGGGTAAAGAAGGCAGACGGGGGCTTTCAGCACGCAGTCCTCCCCGCAAGTAGTCTTCCCGGCAGCCTTCCTGCCCCTGCGGAGGCGCTGCAAGAGCCTCCCGCGAAAAAGGGCACTTTTACGGAAATAGTCTCTCCAATGGTGGGGACGTTTTACAGGGCGGCCACGCCTGGGGCGGAGCCGCATGTAGAAGTAGGCGATGAGTTGGAAGCCGATACGGTGGTCTGTGTAATAGAGGCCATGAAGATAATAAATGAAATAAAGGCGGAGGCGGCCGGAAAATTGGTAGAGGTGCTTGTTGATGACGGGGCGCCGGTTGAGTTTGGACAACCGCTTTTCAAGGTACAACCGACCGCGTCTGCGGAGTAAAGGATGATTAAATGTTTTCCCGGGTGTTGATTGCAAACAGAGGAGAGATAGCACTCAGGGTAATCAGGGCCTGCAGGGAGTTAGGTATAGAGACTGTAGCCGTCTGTTCCAAGGCAGATGAAGGCGCACAGTATCTGGAACTAGCCGATAACACCGTATGTATAGGTCCCTCGCCTGCCGAACAAAGCTACCTTAACGTACCCAGCATAATAAGCGCCGCAGAGATAACGGACGTAGAGGCCATCCACCCCGGGTACGGTTTTCTCGCAGAGTCCAGCCATTTTGCAGAGATCTGCGAGTCCTCCAACATAACCTTTATAGGCCCCTCTGCCAAGACCATGATGGTCATGGGCGACAAGGCGGAGGCCAAGCGAGTGGCAATCAAGAACAAGATCCCTGTGCTGGCCGGCAGCGAGTCGACCATAACGGGCCAGCAGGACGCGTTGGAGGTGGCCCACAAGGTTGGCTACCCGGTGCTGATAAAGGCTGCCGCCGGTGGTGGAGGCAGAGGGATAAGGATCGTCCACAACGACGCAAGCCTCGTAAGCTCAATGGCGATCGCCCAGAGAGAGGCAGAGACGGCCTTTAAAGACCCGTCGGTTTATATAGAAAAATTCATAGAGCATTCCTGCCATGTAGAGGTGCAGATACTTGCCGACCAGCACGGCAACACAATTCACCTGGGCGAAAGGGATTGCAGTCTCCAGCGCCGGCATCAAAAACTCCTCGAAGAGACGCCGTCCCCGAGCATATCCCAGCATCAAAGAACCGAGCTCTACAAGGCAGCGATCAGGATGGCAAAGGCCGTAAACTATACGAACGCAGGTACAGTAGAGTTCCTGGTCGATAAGGATAACGGGAAATACTACTTCATAGAAATGAACACCAGGCTGCAGGTGGAGCACCCTATAACGGAGATGGTCAGTGGGATAGACCTGGTGAAGGAGCAACTGAGGATATCCGCCGGAGAGCAGCTTGGCTACAAACAGAGGCAGATAACGCTCGACGGCGTGGCTATTGAATGCCGCATTTACGCCGAAGACCCCGACAACGGCTTCCGTCCGCATCCCGGCAAGATAACCGTATACAACGTGCCGGGCGGAAACGGCGTGAGGGTAGATTCACACGTACACCAGGGATATGTAGTACCCCCGTATTACGACTCCATGTTAGGAAAACTAATAGTACATCAGGGTACCCGCCAGGAGGCGATTGCCTGCCTGCGACGCGCCCTCAGCGAGTACCACGTAGAGGGCGTAAAGACCACTATTCCATTTCACCTTCGATTAATAGATCATCCGAATTACATTAACAGTGACCTGTCTACCACGTTTGTCGAGGGGCTGTTGGCCGGAGGATAACCGTCCCAAGTAGTCTTAAGGCAAGCCCATTTTTTCCTTGACTATTTTTTTGAGCTTTGATAAACTTTTTGCCCTTCCTTAAAAATTAAGTTCTTCCATAACTGTTGAGTTACTGAGGAAGTAGACGTTTGGGCGCTGCCCAATTGACTTTGAAAGGAGAGGTATAAATGTCTGGGCGATTTGCAACATTCCTTTTGGCTGTATTAGTGGGTACGGCGTTATTGCTGGCGCCCACGTCTTCGGTTGAAGCTGCAAAACAAAAATATAAGTACACGGGCAACAAAGGCTGTAAGTGTCACCTCTCACCCGGTGTATGGGAGGGTGACGAGTGGAAGCAGATAGGCCACTCCAAGGCGTTCAAGAGCCTGAAGACCGATGAGGAGAAGAAAGACCCCAATTGTCTCAAGTGCCACGCCACAGGTTACGGCGGAAAGTTTAAGAACCCCAAGCTCAAGTATCTTGAGAACGTTACCTGCGAGGCCTGTCACGGTCCGGGACAAGGTTATGCAGATGTAAAGAACAAATTGGCTAAATCCGTGAAGAATTACGGAGAATTGAAAAAGAAGTACAAGCTCAAAGAGAAGGGCAAAAAGGCCTTTAACGAGCTGGCGGAAAAGGACCCCATGATGGGCCGCAAGGTACAGTACGACAAGGGGCTTATCGTGGCCGGAATCAATAACGCATCCGGCAAGATCATAGACCAGTGCCTTGAGTGTCACTGGGAAGACCCCAGCGACCCTGATAAGTGTCCAAAGTGCGACAAGGACGAAGACGGCAAGCTCATCGCAATGAACTTCAAGGAGTATTTCAAGAAGGACGACCACAGGGACCTTGATCCCATAGATGAAGTCATCAAGAAGATGAGCGGCGGCGACAAGGCAAAGTGGAAGGGGTACATCGAGAGAGACCCGATGCTTAGCAAGCCGATAAAGCCGGAAGCAAAGAAGAGGAAGAAAAAGAAAAAGAAGAAGAAATAGCAGTAATGCTGTAAGTTCAGTGTCGCTGATAGAGGAAGACCTGATAATTCGGGACAGCATGAGGAGGGAAGATGTAATGTGTGAAAGAA
>JAZGAY010000015.1:0-4515 GCA_036475985.1 Candidatus Brocadiales bacterium | reverse complement strand
AGGCTATGTGACTGCAGAAGGGGTTTTCTTCCATCTCCTCAAGGTATTCCATCGCCGTTTCATAGTCGGAATGGTTGCTGCCGCACAGGGCAATCAAGAAGGCGGCGTTTACGCTCTGGGGTACGTGGAGGCCTGCTTCTGATTCGGGGAGGAATTGACCGGTAATGTCTATCCCACAGGCGCCTTCCCGGCCGTCCCCCACGATAAAGCCGATAATCTCCCATAGGGTCTTATCCGCCCCGGATGCAGAAGGGTCTTTGGTGGGGTTCATTTCGTTGTCGTCTCTTGCAAAAATAGTTCTTACGTAGGGATAGACATTTATGTCTGTCCGCCTGCAACTTTTGTCCAGGGGCGCATTCTAACAGATTGGACCTCCCTGCGCAAAGGGCGCTAATAAACGTGCTTGTTGATTGTGCCAAGTATTCCACTTGAGGTAATTTGCATTAAATTATAAAATATCCCCTGCATGTAGGGATACCGACTGAACCGAGGGCAAAGACGTCGAGGATTCCTGAAGGCATGTCTTGGATGTGTTTTCAGGACACAATTCAGTATAGCAATTTGTTGCCGAAAAATACCCTGACGGAGACCCACTAGATGAGCCCTTTTCGGTCGATAAAAGGCAAGTTACTTATATTTACCCTCTGCATCTCCCTCATCCCGATTGCCATAATCATGACGATGGGTTACTTCCACGCCCGGCATACTATCAAACGCGAGACGCTTGAGTGGATGACGTCAGTAGCGGCCTCAAGAAAGCTTTACGCCGTGTCTTTGGTGGATGCCAAGAAGGCACGGACCATAGACTTCAGCTCCGACGGGTTCATAATAGACGGTCTCGAAAAAATTGAGCAGGAAGGATTTCTCGGACAACAGACCGTAAATGCCCTGAACAGACACCTCTTGTTGAATAAGATGCCCCTTGACCCCTACATTGCGGCAATAGAGGTTGTGGACAGGGACGGTAGGGTCGTGGCAGCCACCAGTGAAGCCATGATCGGGCGAAACATATCCGACCAAGATATATTTACGCAGGTCATAGATGAAGTCTACAGTAGAGCATATGTTGGCAGGGCCCACACCTCTCCTTTCCTTGATATAAAGGAAATAGATATTTCTGCACCCCTTACCTCAAGGAGGGGTGTTGAGACAATAGGCGTCATTATCAACCACTACGACCTGACCTTCTTGAATGAGATTGTGGTCGACCGTACCGGTATGGGTAAGACCGGTGAGGTACTCTTAGGGGATAGAAGAGGAGACGATATCGTATTCTTGACCTCCCTGAGATACGTACCTGATGCACCTCTCACCCTTCAAATACCTATAGATTCTTCTCAGGCCGAGCCTATGAGGTTGGCGCTGGAAGGGGGGAGTGGGGCGCTTATCGTTTCTGATTACAAGAGGGATGTCAAGGAGGAATACTACAGAAGAGCCAGCTCCAAGGGGGTGCTCACAGTCTATGATTACAGGGGTGTTGAGGTCGTGGCCGCCTATCACTATATGCGTTCCCTGGACTGGGGGCTGGTGGCAAAGATTGATGAGACTGAGGTCTTTGCGCCGTTAAAGACGTTGGGCATCGTTGCGCTCATAGTGGGTCTCATCAGCGCCGCCGCGGTGGCCTGTATCGCGATTTCCTTTGCCATTTCAGCGTCAAGACCCATCAAAAAGTTAACAGAGGCCACCAGGAAATTTGCGGGTGGAGATCTTGCCCAAAGGGTGGACATAAGGCGTAAGGACGAGATAGGGGAATTGGCCCAAGGCTTCAATGCCATGGCCGGGGGACTTGAGGAAGAGATATCCAAGCGTGAGCGGAGAGAACTGGAACTCCGCAAGCTGTCTCTCGTTGTAGAACACAGCCCTAACATGGTTATAATTACCGACCCCGAAGGCACGATAGAATACGTCAACCCCAAGTTTACCCAGGTGACCGGCTACGCGCCTGAGGAGGCCGTCGGTAAAACCCCACGCATACTGAAATCGGGCCGGACGTCACTGGAAGAATACAAGCGGTTGTGGGAGACGATTAAGTCCGGCAAGGATTGGCGCGGAATCTTCTGTAACAGGAGAAAGGACGGCGAAATCTATTGGGAATCGGTATTCATCTCGCCTGTCAAGGACGCTGAAGGTGTTATCACCAACTTCATTGCGGTCAAAGAAGACGTCACCGAGCGCAGGAAGACAGAGGAAACCATCCACAAGATGGCCTATTATGACCCCCTTACCGGCCTGCCCAACAGGATACTGTTTAATGACCGCCTCACTCTGGCGATAGCCCACGCGCGCCGCTACAAGCAGATGGTGGCGGTAATGTTTCTGGATCTGGACCGCTTCAAGGACGTTAACGACACGCTGGGCCATACTGTGGGGGACCAGTTGCTGAAGCACGTTGCCGAGAGGCTGAAGGGCAGCGTGCGCGAAGACGACACAGTCGCCCGCCTGGGGGGCGATGAATTCACGCTGTTACTGCCGGGAGTTGCTAATGTAGAAGACGCGTCCAAGGTTGCGGAGAAAATCATCAAGACCACCAGACGGCCGTTTAAGGTTGACGGTCACGAACTCTATATCACGACCAGTATCGGGGTTGCGCTATACCCCGATGACGGACTGAACAGCGAGGACCTGCTGAGGAACGCAGACGCCGCCATGTATCATGCCAAGGAAGAGGGCAGAGACAACTGCCAGTTCTATGTCCCAACCTTCCACGCCAAGGCGTCTGAGCGAGTGGAACTTGAAAGTGGCCTGCACGGTGCGCTTGAACGTGAAGAGTTCGTAATCCACTATCAGCCCCAGGTTGATATAGGCTCAAAACGTATAGTCGGTGTGGAGGCGCTGTTGCGTTGGCGGCATCCCAGGCGCGGGCTGCTGGCCCCGGGGGAGTTTATCTCAGCGGCCGAAAATACGGGGCTTATTGTGCCGATTGGTGAATGGGTGCTGCGTAAGGCCTGTGCGCAGAACAAGGCCTGGCAGGACGCGGGCATTGCGCGCATACGCATGGCGGTAAACCTGTCTCCGCGGCAGTTCCAGCAACCGAATCTGGTAGACATGGTCTCTCAAGTGTTGAAGGAGACAGGCCTTAACCCGCAGTTGCTCGAGCTTGAAATTACCGAAGGCGCTACCATGCAAAACATAGAGACCGCCATTGATAAGCTCTTCAGCTTGAACGCGTTGGGCGTTAGGATAGCGATTGACGACTTCGGCACCGGGTATTCTTCTTTGGGTTATTTGAAGAGGTTCCCCATCCACACGCTCAAGGTCGCACAGTATTTCATGCACGGCATCCCGAAGGACCCCGACGTTGTGGCCATTGTCACCGCCGTCATTGCCATGGCCAAGGGCCTTAAACTCAAGGTGATTGCCGAGGGAGTCGAGACCGAGGAACAGCTCGAGTTCTTGAAGCGGTTAGGCTGCGAGGAGATGCAGGGGTATCTGTTCAGTAAACCGTTGACCGCCGAGGCGTTCAAAGATATGCTGGCACAGGAGAAATGACCGTTGTAGGTCGTGAAGCGGAGTGTGATGCAGGGCGATGCGCCTCTTGGTTCGAGGGCTGCGCCATCGAGGCCGCCGACGAGTGCATGGCAGGCGCGATAAAGATTATAAAGGGATAGTAACCGAGTATTCCTCAATTATGTGTATCTTACGGGCATTAAATGCTTAAACATACCTTCATACACGTCCCCAAGGTAGGGGAGGTTACCGAGCGGCGGCTGTGGCGGAAGGGCATAAGGACCTGGGAAGATTTTTCTTCCGGTAATGGAGTGCCTCCGGGTTTGGCGCGCCGTCTCGGCACCCACCTTTCAGACTCGCGACGTGCGCTTTCGCGGGGTGATGCGGCGTTCTTCGGGCGCCGGCTGCCCCCGGGCCAGCAGTGGCGGATGTACCCGGACTTCTCCCACGGATGTCTCTTCCTCGATATAGAGACCACGGGCATATCGCACTGGTGGAACGACGTCACCGTAATCGGCACCTACGACGGCCGCGAGACGAAGGTGTTCGTAAGGGGCAAAAACCTGGTGGAATTTCCCGCCTATGCCGGAAGGTTTTCCATGCTTGTTACCTATAACGGCAAGCAGTTTGACGTTCCATTTTTGAAGGCAAAGTTTCCCGCCCTGAAGCTGCCCGCGGCCCATATAGACCTCAGGTTTGTTACCAGAAGACTTGGAATGGCCGGGGGACTTAAGGAGGTTGAGAGGCAATTGGACCTCGATAGAGAGGGCGAGCTTCAGGACGTGGACGGCTTCATGGCCGTAAAGCTGTGGCAGGAGTACGGGCAGGGCAACCGCGCGGCACTCGACACGCTCATCAGGTACAACCTTGAAGACGTGGTCGGGCTTCAGGCGATAATCGAAAGGGCGTACAATATGGCAACCGCCAGGCTGCCGATTACCGTCGAGCCGCTCAAGACAAACCCAAGACCAAGACTGGACCAGCTACCCTACGACCCCGGGCTCATCATGTGGCTGAAGGACCGATATTATTCTTGTTGAGTAGTGTAACATTCCAGGATTTTAGCGG
>JAZGAY010000149.1:0-3125 GCA_036475985.1 Candidatus Brocadiales bacterium | reverse complement strand
TTCCAAAATCCGCCTCCATACGTTGCAGAACCACCCAGTTCTTCCTCTATTTGAAGAAGCCGGTTATACTTGGCCGTCCGTTCCCCCCGTGACAGAGAGCCCGTCTTTATCTGGCCGGAACCCGTTGCAACGGCCACGTCCGCTATGGTGGTATCCTCCGTCTCTCCGGAGCGATGGGAGATTATGGTACCGTAGCCGTTCTTCCTGGCCAGGTCTATCGTCTGAAGTGTCTCCGTAAGGGTACCAATCTGGTTTACCTTTATCAAGATGGCGTTTGCGACACCCTGTTCAATCCCGCGGGAGAGCCGCCCGGCATTGGTAACAAAGAGGTCGTCTCCAACGAGCTGGAGTCTTTTAGGGCCCAGTCTACGGGTCAGCTCCTTCCACCCATCCCAGTCGTCTTCCGCCAGACCGTCTTCTATGGAACGTATGGGATAGCTGGACAGGAGTTTTTCGTACAGGTCTATCATGCCCCCTGAGTCTCTTTCTTTAACGTCTCCGGCGGAGAACCTGTACTTCCGGTCCTTAGCGTCGTAGAACTCCGTGGCCGCCACGTCGAGCGCCAGTGATACGTCGCTTCCCGGTCTATAGCCGGCGGCCTCTATGGCCTCAAGCAACACCTCTACGGCCTCCTCGTTGCTGCGGAGATTGTTGGGAGCAAAACCGCCCTCATCGCCTACCGCCGTGCTATCGCCCCTTTTGTGGAGTATCGTTTTTAGGCTGTGAAAGACCTCCGAACCGACCCTGAGCGCCTCGCTAAAATTTTCTGATGCAAACGGCACTATCATGAACTCCTGGAAGTCGAGCGGGTTGTCGGCGTGTACGCCGCCGTTCAGGATGTTCATAAGCGGCACGGGCAGTTTATTTGCGACACCCCCTCCGATATATTTATACAGCGGCACGCCCTTCGATATTGCGGCGGCCTTGGCCACGGCCAGGGAGACGCCGAGGATGGCATTGGCCCCGAGTCTTTCCTTATTCTCCGTGCCGTCAAGCTGGATAAGCGCCCGGTCTATCGCCTCCTGCCCGGAGGCGTCCTGCCCCCTCAGTTCCGGGCATATTAGCTCGTTTACGTTCCTTACGGCCTTGAGTACGCCCTTGCCGAGGTATCTGGCCGCGTCTCCGTCCCTGAGCTCCAGGGCCTCATGCGCGCCGCAGGATGCACCGGACGGGACGGCTGCCCTACCCAGGCTGCCACCCTCCAGCAACACGTCCACCTCAACGGTGGGGTTCCCGCGGGAGTCAAGAATCTCGCGCCCTTTTATGTTCTTTATCGCGGTGGGCAATATGTCTCTCTGTGGAAGGCCACCCCTGAAAACGAATGAATATCAAAATTGCCAAAATTTGTCAAGTTTTTGTTACTACATAACTTGTGAAAATGTATTGATTGCACGAATCGTTTCTGAGATAGTAGCGGCTTTAAGGAGACCGTGCACGTGAGAGAATTCCTCTGGGCGCTGAGATTTTTGACCATAATACCCCTGGGCCGTGACACGGAGGACCTCCCGCCACAGAGAGCGGGCGTCGCAATGTCCCTCTTCCCCGTAGTGGGACTGGTAATCGGCCTTTTTCTTGTGGTGGTATATCTGCCCCTTGCCATGCTGTTTCCCGCAAAATTGGCCGATGCGCTCATTATCATGGTGTTTATTATCGTAACGGGCGCCCTTCATTTAGATGGCCTGGCCGATTCCCTGGACGGCCTGCTTGGCGGGTGGGACCCGAGACGGAGACTTGAGATAATGAAGGACTCCCGCATCGGCACCTTCGGCGTCCTGGGACTTTTTATGGTAATAGGGCTTAAATATTTGGCATTTAACGACATAGGCGGTCATGCCCCTGCGGCGTTCCCCTCTCTTGAGGCATACCTGCCGCCCTACGGCTCTTTCCAGGAAAAGGCCACAATCCTCCTTTTAATGCCCGTCATGGGGAGGTGGTCCCAGGTCCTTGCAGCCGGACTATACCCCTACGCCAGAGAGGAACCCGGCACGGCATCGGCCCTGGTAACCAACACGCATCTCAGACATGCCATATTTGCGTCCGCCACCGCCATTTTTTTAGCTGGCCTTTTGATTGGGGACATTAATTTTGCTATAATCCTGACCGGAGTGCTGGCGGTGTCCGTTATTCTTCAGGCGTCTTATATTAGCAGCAGGATAGGGGGCCTAACGGGTGACACGCTTGGGGCGATTAACGAGGTTACGGAATTACTGTTTCTGCTCTCGTTTTATGTGATAATCTGAGAACAAAATAAATGGCCAGACTGACACTGATACTGGGCGGCGCGAGGAGCGGCAAGAGTTCCTACGCCGTGGAGGTTGCCAAAAGATTTTCCTCTAGTGACGTCACGTATGTGGCCACGGCGCGGGTTGAAGACGACGAGATGCGCCGGAGGGTGGAGATGCACAAAAAACGCCGCCCCGCATCGTGGAAGACGATAGAATCGCCCACAGATTTGGCACAAACTCTCCAAAAAATTCAGGCGGAACTCATACTCATAGACTGCCTCACCCTCTACGTGTCAAACATGCTCCTGGACAACAAGGAAAGGGACGCGAAGGAGAAATATATCACCAACGAAATAGAGAGACTCTGCAACGTCTCATACGAATCCGAAGCGGAAGTGATAATGGTCTCCAATGAAGTAGGCCTCGGCATAGTCCCCGCAGACCCCATCGGCAGGCAGTTCAGGGACATAGCAGGCATGGTAAACCAGACGGTAGCGACTAAGGCCAACGAGGTTTATCTTGTGACTGCCGGGATACCACTGGCGCTTAAATAGGCGCAATCGACCGCAGCTTCTACCACTACGCCCTCGGGTGGCTTCGGTTGTAAACCCTGCGGAGTCTTTCTGTTGTAACGTGGGTGTAGACCTGCGTGGATGAGAGGTTGGCATGCCCCAGCAACTCCTGCACGGCGCGGAGGTCGGCGCCCCGGTCCAGTAAATGCGTGGCGAAGCTGTGCCTCAATATATGTGGCGAGGGTTTTTGGCGGATGTCGGCCAGCTTCATGTATTTGTCCAGTATCCGGGAGATGCTGCGGACGGAGAGTCTCTTGCCGCTCTTGTTCAGGAACAGTGCGACCTCGTCCTTTTTGTCCCTTGACACGATATATACCTTCAGTGCCTC